>JBEBHW010000184.1:0-6886 GCA_040081145.1 Burkholderiaceae bacterium | reverse complement strand
TTCGATCGACGCATACGAGGCGTGTGTCGCCGCGACAAACCCGGTGTAGCGATTGGGCAGCAGCGTCTTGGCCTGTTCGACGCTGATCGACGTGAGGATTTTCTGCACCTGATCGCTGAACTCCTTGGGCGTTCCCTTGGGCACGGCGATCGCGTCGTTCGGCAATGGCGCAGAGGTCCACAGGACCTTCGTGCCGTCCTCCTTGATCTTGCCGCTGGCGATCATGGCATTGCGATTCCGGTCGAAATCGGTCGCCATGTCGGCCTGGCCTGCCTGCACCGCGATCTCATTGGCCGCGTGGGTCGCGCCCTCGGTGTATTTCCAGAACGTCTTCGGGTCGATCTTCCAGACTTCCTTGGCGTACCAGGTTGGAATCAACCAGCCCGACGTCGAGCCGACATCGGCGAACGAGACCGTCATGCCTTTCGTGTCGTCCGGGAACTTCGCGACTTTCAGGTCAGGCTTGCCGACGATGATCGCGTGGTAGATCGGCTTGTCGTCGTACTTGACTGTGGCCAGCGCCGTGCAGCCGGTGCTGCTGGCGGCAATCACATAGCCCCAAGGGCCCATCCACGCCAGATCGAGCTGGCCCGAACCCATGGCCACCGCCATGCCCGCCCAATCGGTGGTGGCCACGAGGTCGAAGTCGGCACCGAGTTCTTTCGCCAGGTGCGCGAAAAGCGGCATGTAGGCCTTCTTCGTGTCTTCCGGATTGGGCAACAGGGGCCCGACGCCGAAGCGCAGTTTGCGTTTGGATTGCGCGAATGCGCCGGGAGCCAGGGCAATAGCGCCGGCAATACCGGCTCCGGCGGCGAGCAGCCGCCTGCGTGTGGAACTCATGATGTCTCCTGTTGCGGGTTCAGTAGCTGATGCTCGGGCAAGCGCCTTCGCTCATGAATTCGACGAGCTTCGCGCCACCGACCACTGCCGCACCGGCGACGAGGTTGTTCTCGTCGAGCTTGCGTTTCTTGAAGCACGGCGAGCAGACGAACATGCGCCCGCCGGCCTTGGCGAAGTTGGCCATCAATTCGCTGAGCGGCGCAAACCCCTCTTCGCGAATCGAATCGGCGACGCCTTTTTGCGAGAGGCGCGTGGCTTCGATCGACAGGAAAACGACCGTGTCCTTGTCGGACGCGACGGCAGCGTTTGCGACAACGAAGGCGACGGTCGCCTTGTCAGGGTTGTCCAGGCCATGGGTCAAACTGACGACGTACTTACCGGGCATGCTGTTCTCCTCTATCGGTGGTTGAAAACAGGCGCTCATTGCGCCCACGAAAATGTTGGCGGCGTCAACTCTTGGCGCGGATCCAATACGCTTTGGATGCGGGATCGTTTGCGAGCAGCGCATTGCCCGTCATCGAGCACCAAGCGGGCAAGTCCGACGGCGCACCCGCGTCGAGTGCAATCACCTTGATCACTTGGCCGGGCGCCTGACGCACACGTTGGCGCAGCTCCAGAACCAGATCGCCGCAGCTCAGCTCGCCGGCGTTCCACTCGATGTCGTGCGGCAGGGTCATGCGGCGCAGGCCATGGCTGCGCCCATAGCGCCAGGCGGGGGCGCTTGCAGGACTGTGAAGGGCTTGGGACGGAGGGCCGCAGGCGTGAAACGCGGCGGCTGGCGAGGCGGGGGTGCGGCGGGGTCGTGGCAACGCTCGGGCAATGCGCATGGCGAGCCGTCGGCCCAGCACGATATCGAAGTGTAGAAGTGCTTGAAGCGATCGAACAGCTTGATCCGCAGACGCGCCCGCAGCCTTTGCTGTGCGCGAACTTCGAGCACTTGCACGGAGAGGGAGAGCGTCGACATGCGATGCAGTTTACGATGGATATTGCGAATCTGCTGGCTGGGTTCAGAAGCTCAAGAAGCGAGCCCCACTCGTAAACCCTGAACCGAGCAAAGACGCGGCGCCCCGCACACCGCACACCTCAGCAACCAATTCATCGGTGCGCAATCCCTGCTCGGCCAGTGCCATCGGGCACGCAAATATCTCGACACCGTGCTCGCGCGCCTGCTGCGCCTGCGCTGCGAGCGGCGCGCTGACTCCCGTGCGCTCGAACAGTCGAACGGCGGCGCCGCTGACGATATGCACTTGTGTCGCCACATCCATTGCCGCCGCGGTGGCCGCATAACGCAGCGCCAGCAGCGCCGCGCCTTGGGCATCGGCCGAAGAGTTGCTGAGCACGACGACGAGCTGCGTCGCGGGCTCTGAAGGAGGGTTGGGCGGAGTCATGGAGCGGTGCAATGCACGTCGCACTGTAGCGTGCCGCGCCGGGCGAGGGCGTCTGCGACACCCGGACGTGTGCTTCGACGCGCGCGCCGAGCGGCGTGTGGCCTGCCCTACATAGCTGTGCCGCCCGCACCGCCTGCGACTGCCGCAAGCACGACAAATTCGCCCGGGACGAGGTAGCCCTGCGCGCTTCGCCAAGTGTCGATTGACGCCAGATAGCGCGCACGAACGCGCTCGCGCGTCTGCACATCAAAGCGCGACCAGGCGAGCGCGACGGGCCCGCCGATGAACGATGCGTCGCATGCTTCGTCGGCGTCGACATAGGCCAGGGTCGACTCGATTCGCCGCTGTTCGACGATGTCAAAGCCCGCGTCGGCACACAGATGCGCCAATGTGTCTTGCTGCCCAAGGCGGAAAAACAGCGGGCACACTTCGCTCGCAACTTCTGCGTCGACGATCTCGAACACCGCCGACCAGCCGCAGCGCGATCGCTCGCCCCAGACCGAAAGGCCCAGGCGCCCGCCCGGGCGCAATACGCGGCGCATTTCGCGTACCGCCTGAGCGGGGTCCGGCATGTACATGAGGCCGAGCGCGCACATCACGACGTCGAAGCTCGCGTCGGGAAAGTCCAGCGCCTCGCCGTCCATGCGCGTGAAGCTGGTGTGGGCGATGCCTCGGTCTGCGGCGCGCTGCTGCGCGGCGCCCACCATGTGCCCCGACAAGTCGACGCCGTGCACGTGGCCGTGCGGGCCGACCGACGCGGCAGCGGCCAAGCTGACGAGCCCGGTCCCGCACGCGACGTCGAGCACACGCTCACCCGGCATCAAGGCCGCACACGTGAGCAGCGCGGCCTGGGCCTTGGCGAGTTGCGCTTGCCAGAGCGCTTCGTAGTCTTGCGCCGCCAGGTCCCAGCCATAGCGCTGGACGCGCCGTTGCAGCCTTGCGTCCATGTTCGCGCGCCCCCGAAGCCCGACGTGCGATCTCGGCTCAGCGCCGCGTGATCACGACTTCGACGTATTCGCTCGGGATGACGAGCGAAGCCGCACCAGCGCGGTTCATCCGGTTCAGCAATTCGGTGAGGTCGCGCTCAAGCGCCGCGGCGGCGTCGGCGGGCAGGGCCGCGAAGGCTTTGTGGATCGGCCCGTACCAGGTGCGAAAGACTTCGATGAAATGCGCCGCCGAGCGATAGCGGAAGTTGAACAGTCGCGGCGTCACTTCGATCGACGCGGCGGCTTTCCCGAAAAGCGTATGCAGGTGCGCCTGCACGCCCCACAACGAAGGCGGCTGCACCCCGGGAGGCGGCGGCAGATGCCGCCCGAGCGTCTTGAACACCTGGCCGATGAAGCCCTCCGGCGTCCAATTCGCCAGGCCGATTCGGCCGCTGGGGCGGCACACGCGCGCCAACTCGGCGGCGGCCTTCGCCTGATCCGGCGCGAACATCACGCCGAAGGTCGAGAGCACGGCGTCGAAACTCGCGTCGGCAAACGGCAGTGCTTCGGCGTCGGCCTGCTGAAAGGTCACGCTCAGGTGTTCGGCACGTGCGCGCTCGGCGCCGCGGTCGAGCAGCGTCGTCACGTAGTCGGTGGACGTGACGCGGCAGCCGCCCATGCACAGGAGCCCCGCCGATGCCTGGACGCTGGAAGGCTTGGCGCGCACCGCAGGAACATCACGCTCGGTGCTTGCCGAGCGCTTTCAGCAATTGGTGGGCAGCTCGCCGATGCAGTACCTGACGCAGTGGCGCATGCTGCTCGCGTCCAACCTCTTGTGCCGCAGCAACGCGCCGCTGGCGAGCATCGCGGCGGACGTGGGCTACCAGACCGATACCGCGTTCAGCCGCGCGTTCCGCCGCGAGTTCGGCGCGCCGCCGGCGAGCTGGCGGCGCAGCCAGGCGGTGCGTGCGCAGGCGTGACGCGGTGGTTTGACAACGATCGTGCGATGTCCTGCTCGGGCAAGCTTTGAACGAACGCGAGTCATCCTCATGCGTACTTCAATTCCCCCGCCTTGCCGCGAAAAACCCAATACGAAAATATCGTGTACCCGGCGATCGCCGGCACCGAAATGATCACGCCGATCAAAATCACTTTGAGCGCCGCCGCGCTGCTCGCGGCCTGCCAGATCGTCAGCTTGTCGATTACGACGAAGGGGTAGAGGCTGTACGCGAGGCCGAGGAATCCGAGCACGAAGACGAGGATCAGCAGCGCGAAGGGCAGCCAACTGAGCGGCCCGCGCACGATGTGGGTGTCCAGCAGCTTGCGCACTGCGACCAGCGCGACGGTGGTCATGAGCGGAATGGCCATCAGCGCAATCACCGCCGGCAGCGTGAACCAGCGCTCGCGCACTGTCGCACTGATCCACGGTGTGGCGAGCGAAATCAACACCATCCCGCCGACCATCGGCGCCCACGCGATGCGCGCCCAGCGCACGGCTCTTTCCTGCAACTCGCCTTCGGTCTTCATGATGAGCCATGTGGCGCCGAGCAGCACATACGCCATCGGCAGCGCCGCAGCGATCGCTGCGGCGAACAGCGGGTAATTCCAGCCCTCGCCGAAGCCACTGACGTAGCGCCCAAGCATCCAGCCCTGCGAAGTGGCGGCGAGAGATGAGCCGGCAAAGAAGAGCCGGTCCCACATCGCCTTGCGCTGCGCGTGGGCCTTGACGCGAAAGTCGAACGCGACGCCGCGCAGCGTCAGGCCGATCAACATCAGCGCCACCGGCAGGTAGAGCGCGCCGAGCACGATCCCATGCGCCTTGGGAAACGCAACGAGCAGGATGCCGATGCCCAGCACGAGCCAGGTTTCATTGGCGTCCCAGAACGGACCGATCGAGGCGATCAGCACGTCTTTTTCTTGCGCACTCGCGCGCGGCAGCAGCATTCCCACGCCGAGGTCGTAGCCGTCGCTGACCACGTAGATCAGCATCGCCAGGCCCATCAGCGCCATGAAGATCACGGGGAGCAGCCGGTCGAAGTCCATCATGCTGGCGCTCCCTGCGGTGTGGCTTCGGGCTCGGGCTCTGCGGGTTTCTGCGCCATGTAGGCGAGCACGCTCACGTAGGCAGCGATCAGCGCGAGGTACATCGTGACGTAAAGTGCCAGCGTCAGCCCGATCATCGGCGCGGCGATGGTGGAGGCGACATCCGCAGTGCGAAGCAGCCCGTAGACGATGAAGGGCTGGCGGCCGATTTCGGTGACGTACCAGCCGGCAAGCGTGGCAACCCAACCGGAGAACGTCATTCCCGCAAGGCTCCACAGCAGCCAGCGCGGCAGGTTCGACGGCTGCCACGCGCAGCGCCGGTACAGCCACCAGCCGAGCCAGCTGACGCCAAGCATTGACACGCCCACGGCGACCATCGTGCGGAACGCGAAGAACAGCGGTGCCACGGGCGGGTGCTCGCCGCGGAAATCGTTGAGGCCCTTGATTTCGCCGTCGGCGGCGTGCGTCAGGATGAGACTCGCGAGCTTGGGTACCGCGACCTCGAAGTGATTGCGCCGCTGTGTTTCGTCGGGCCAGGCGAACAGCAGCAACGGCGCGCCGCGCTGCGTGTCCCACACGCCTTCCATCGCGGCGATTTTCTGCGGCTGGTGCTGCAAGGTGTTCAGGCCGTGCAGGTCGCCGACGAAGATTTGCAGCGGGATCAGTAGCGCTGAGAGCGTCAGCCCGACGCGCAGCACCTTGGCGGTGGACTCATTGGCTGCGCCGCGCAGCACTTGCCAGGCGCTGATTCCGGCGAGCAGGAACGCCACCGTCAGGGCCGAGGCGAGCAGCATGTGCGTCAAGCGATACGGAAACGACGGGTTGAAGATCACGTCGATCCAACTGCGCACGTGGAACTCGCCGTTCAACAGCTCGAAGCCGGCGGGAGTTTGCATCCAGGAATTCAGCGCGAGGATCCAGCACGCGCTGAGCGTCGTGCCGAACGCGACAAAAAAAGTCGCCATCAGGTGGATGCGCTCGCTGACCCGGCCGTGGCCGAACAGCATGATCCCGAGAAACCCGGCTTCGAGAAAAAACGCGGTCAGCACCTCGTAAGCGAGCAGCGGCCCGGCGACGTTGCCCACGCGCTCCATGAAGCCCGGCCAGTTGGTGCCGAACTGGAAACTCATCGTGATTCCCGACACGACGCCCAGCGCAAAGGTGAGCGCGAACACCTTGGTCCAGAAGCGATACGCGATGAGCCAGGCGGCGTCGCGCGTGGCGAGCCAGCGCCAGCGGAAGAACAGCAGAGTCCACGCGAGGGCGATGCTGATCGTCGGAAACAGGATGTGGAAGCTGATGTTGGCGGCGAATTGCATTCGCGCCAGGAGGAGGGCGTCCATGCCGCCATGCTAGCGCGAAGCGGCTGGAACGGGCGATTCCGGCGCACGCCTGGCGCATGCCGAGGTCCACTGCCTCCGCCGCACGCAGCGCTGAACGGTGGCTCCGGGAGTTCGCCGGGATGACTGTTGCGTTTGGCTTGCGCCAGAATCGGGGCACTTCCCATTCAGGCGCGTGCCCGCTGCACGCGACTTGCTCCGTGACATCAACACCATCCCCGCTGCGCATCGGCATCCTCGGTTGCGCAACCATCGCCAAACAATTCGTGCGCGACGTGCACCCGAGTCCCGCGGTGCGCATTGTTGCGGTGGCAAGCCGGAGCGCCGAGAACGCGGCCGCGTTTGCTGC
>JBEBHW010000183.1:0-6909 GCA_040081145.1 Burkholderiaceae bacterium | reverse complement strand
GTGTAGGCCTTCCACAGGCGATGCAGGCCGAGCGACATCAAGTCGTTCATGACGTCGTATTTCGACGCGACGGAATCGAACACGCCGCGCACTCGCTGCGCTTTTTGCGCTTCGTCGACGTTTTGGAAGCCGAAGTGGGTTTGGCTCATGGGGTCAGGCCGAGTGTGGTGAGAGTGGATTGAATACCACTTCCCCACGAGTGGTTGCCACCGCGCACAATCGTGCATCAGCAGACGCAAACTGTGCGGGACCATCTTCCGTCAGCAAGGTAAACGCGCCAAGTTGAAGGGCATCGAGCGTGCGCAGGCCATTGGCGCCGGAGTACTGCGCCAACAGCCGCTTCGCGATGACGACCTGCGCGTTACCAAGGGGTATCACATGCCAGCGCGCTGCTTGTTCATCAAATAAGGCTATCAGTTTCTCAACGGCGTCGGCGGTTGCCTTGCTTTCGCGGTGGCGGCGCCAGAGTACAGAATGAAACTCCAGCGATGCCAGCTGCGACACCCAGATATCGGTCCTTGCCGCGGTCACCCGGGCGGTAATTTCCGGAGTGCCAATCTCCTCCACAAAGAGTTTGGCCAAAGCGGATGTGTCCAGAAAAAGCCTCAAAGCCGCTCCTCACGACCCTCGATAACTTCTTCCCCGAGATCACCTTGGCCGATGGCAATCTGGCGAGCTCGAAGGTATGGTGGGATCGCCTGATCGGCCTGTTTGGGCTCAAGTGGAGCGCTGGGCCGCGAGACTTGCTGTAAGAGGAGATCGGCAATCGAAAGTTGAACTGCATCGAACTCGTCAAGCTGCCGGTGGAGTTGCTCACGCAGGGTCATGTCAATTTCCTCAACAGGAAGTGATCGCCATTTTCAGTCATCGCGCGTTAAGCGGCGGCGCCAGCGGTGGGTCCCGGCGTGCTGCCGCGGCATATGGGCCTTCGCACGCACCGACGGCACACCGAGGATCAATGCGAGTGCCCGCACGCGCCGGCGCCTGCAGCGACCATCGGTGCGTCGCGGCTCACACCCGCTGCCGCCAGGCGCGCCTCATACTGTTGCCACAGGTCGCTCTGTTGCGAACCGAGGTAGTACAAGTAGTCCCAGGAAAAAATCCCCGTGTTGTGGCCGTCGGAGAAATGCGGCTGCACGGCGTAATTGCCCACTGCGTCGAGCCCGTCCAGCCCCACTTCGCGTTTGCCGGTTTGCAGCACTTCCTGCCCGGGGCCGTGGCCCATGACTTCGGCCGAGGGCGAATAGACGCGCATCAACTCGAAGGGGATGCGGAACTCTGCCCCGTCGGCGAAGCCGACCTCCAGCACGCGCGATTGCTGGTGCGCAGTGATGCTGGTGGGAATGGGGGTTTCTTGCTTGAGGCCTGCCATGGCGTTGCCTTGGGGAGCGGGAGCTTGGCAGTGTAGCGAAGGGCGCGCCCGCCCCGCTCCTCAAGATACGGCGACCAAGGCCTGCGCAACCGCCTTGTCGAGCAAGGGCAGCGCCAAAGGCAGGCGACTCACGGGCTCAAGTCCGGGATCGCGCTGGCGCTGGCCCCAGATCGACTGCGGGAAGTGGCTGTCCCAATCGAAGCGTGCGATCACGTGCCAATGCAGGTGTGGCACCAGGTTGCCCAGAGCGGCGAGGTTGACCTTGCTGGGCGTGAGCAAATCGCGCAAGACGCGTTCGACGCTGCACACGAGGCTCATGCAGCGCTGCCGCTGCATGGCGGAGAGGTCGGTGAACTCTGGCGTGTGGCGGTTCGCGATGACGCGGTAGTACGCCGGGAAGTCGGTGTCTTCAACGCGCACGACGCGCCAGTGCGCGTCGCCCCAGGCGAGCACTCCGCCCTGCGTTGTGCACAGCGGGCACGCCGGGTCGGCGCCCTTCAGCGGTTTCGAGGTCCGCGTCATGGTTTGCATTGTTGGACCCTGATGCGCACATGGCTATCGGTACGAGCCCGACCTAGGGCTTTCGCTAGACCAGCACACGCTCGATGCCGCCGCCATTCGCCCGTGCAATGAATTCGGGCAGCCAGTTGGGCCCGAGAAGTTGTTTCGCCATCTCGACGACGATGTAGTCGGCCTCGAGCAGCCCGTTGTTCAAGTCGCCCTTGTAGCGGTTCAAGCCCTGCAGGCAACTGGGGCACGAGGTGAGGATTTTCAGGTTGCCGCCTTGCGCGGTGGGCGCCGCAGGTGCGCCGCCTTGGGCACCGGCCATGAGGCCGCGCAGCGCAATTTCATCCTTGCGCAACTCTTCTTCCTTGCGAAAACGCACCTGCGTCGAGATGTCCGGCCGCGTCACGCCCAGCGTGCCGCTTTCGCCGCAACAGCGTTTGCTCTCGATCACGTTCTCGCCGAGCAGCGCCTTCACCGTCTTCATCGGCTCCTGCAGCTTCATCGGGCTGTGGCAGGGGTCGTGGTAGAGGTAGCCGCCCGGCCCCGGCAAAGTGATTCCCTTTTCCAGCAGGAATTCGTGAATGTCGACGATGCGGCTGCCGGGGAAGATGTCTTCGAATTTGTAGCCCTGCAATTGGTCGTAGCAGGTGCCGCAGCTCACGACCACCGTCTTGATGTCCAGGTAGTTGAGCGTGTTGGCGACGCGGTGGAACAGCACGCGGTTGTCGGTGATGATCTTGTCGGCCTTGTCGAACTGGCCGCTGCCGCGCTGCGGGTAGCCGCAGCACAAGTAGCCCGGCGGCAGCACGGTCTGCACGCCGGCGTGCCAGAGCATCGCCTGCGTCGCCAGGCCCACTTGCGAAAACAGGCGCTCCGAGCCGCAGCCGGGGAAATAGAACACGGCTTCGGTGTCGGCGTTCGTCGTTTCCGGGTCGCGGATCACCGGAACGTAGTCTTTGTCTTCAATGTCAAGCAGCGCGCGCGCGGTGCGCTTGGGCAGGCCGCCGGGCATCTTCTTGTTGATGAAGTGGATCGCCTGTTCCTTGAGCGGGGCCGCGCCCACCGTCGCAGGCGGCGCGGCGGCCTGTTTGTTCGCCAGGCCACGCAGAAGATCGTTCGCCAGGCGCTGCACCTTGAAACCCACATCGACCATGGCGCGGCGCATCAGGCGGATCGTCTGCGGATTCGTCGCGTTGAGGAACAGCATCGCCGCCGCGTTGCCCGGGCGAAAGCTCTTCTGCCCCATCTTGCGCAAGAGGTTGCGCATGTTCATCGAGACATCGCCGAAGTCGATCTTCACCGGGCACGGCGAGAGGCACTTGTGGCACACGGTGCAGTGATCCGCCACGTCTTCGAACTCCTGCCAATGTCTGATGCTGATGCCGCGGCGCGTTTGCTCTTCGTAGAGAAACGCCTCGACAAGAAGTGAGGTCGCGAGGATCTTGTTGCGCGGGCTGTACAGCAGGTTCGCGCGTGGCACGTGGGTCGCGCACACCGGCTTGCACTTGCCGCAGCGCAGGCAGTCTTTCATGCTGTCGGCAATCGCGCCGATGTCGCTGCGCTGCATGATCAGCGACTCATGCCCCATCAGGCCGAAGCTGGGCGTGTAGGCGTTGGTCAGGTCGGCGCGCAAGTTCGGATCGCGCAGCAGCTTGCCTTTGTTGAAGCGGCCGTCGGGGTCGATGCGGCGCTTGTACGCGGTGAAGTCTTTCAGTTCATCGTCGGTGAGGAATTCGAGCTTGGTGATGCCGATGCCGTGTTCGCCCGAGATCACGCCGCCCAGGCCGCGCGCAAGTTTCATGATGCGCGCCACCGCTTCGTGCGCGGTTTGCAGCATTTGGTAGTTGTCGCTGTTCACCGGAATGTTGGTGTGCACGTTACCGTCGCCGGCGTGCATGTGCAGCGCCACCCAAACGCGGCCGCGCAGCACCTCCTTGTGAATGCGCTGGCATTCGTCGACGACGGGGCTCAGGGCAGAGCCGGCGAACAGGTTGCGCAGGGGGCTGCGAATTTGCGTTTTCCACGAGGCGCGCAGGCGGTGGTCTTGCACGAGATGGAAGACGGTTGCCGTGTCATCCCGGCGCACGCCGGGATCCACTGCCGCGAGGTCATTGACGTTCGACGGGTGGATACCGGCGTTCGCCGGTATGACATCGGTCGGAGCATCCAGATTTTCCAGCGTCCACTGCCACGTCTCGCGAACGCCCTTGAGCAGCGCCAGCGCCTGCTGCACCCGGTCTTCCAGCAACTCAGCAGGCGCGATCTGCCCGGCGTCGTCGCTCTTGCCCAGCGGCAGGTTGCCGGTCTCGAAGAACGCCTGCAGCGCGTCCACCAGCTCGAGCTTGTTGCGCAAGGAGAGCTCGATGTTGATGCGTTCTATGCCCTCCGTGTACTCACCCATTCGCGGCAGCGGAATCACGACGTCTTCGTTCACCTTGAACGCGTTCGTGTGTTTGCTGATGGCCGCGGTGCGCTTGCGATCGAGCCAGAACTTCTTGCGCGCATCGGCGCTGACGGCCACAAAACCTTCGCCGCTGCGGCTGTTCGCCAGGCGCACGACTTCGGAGGCGGCACGCGCGACGGCGTCGGCGTCTTCGCCGGCGATGTCGCCCACCAGCACCATCTTCGGCAGCACCGAAGCGGCGCCGTTGGCGGCGCTTCCTGTCGCGCCGCGCTTGCTCTTCGTCGCGTAACCCACGGCCTTGAGGTAGCGGTCGTCCAGGTGTTCGAGGCCGGCGAGCAGCACGACGGGCAGCGCCTGTCCATCGGCGCCCAGCCGGCCGGCGCGCGCCTGCTCGAACATGTAGTCCTTGATGTCGACGATGGACGGCACGGCGTCTTTGGCGTTGCCGAAGAACTCCAGGCACACCGTGCGCGTGAACGCGGGCATCTTGTGCAGCACCCAGCGCGCCGACGTGATGAGCCCGTCGCAGCCCTCTTTCTGGATTCCCGGCAGGCCGGCGAGGAACTTGTCGGTGACGTCCTTGCCCAGACCCTCCTTGCGGAACACGGTACCTGGAATGTCGAGCCGCTCGGTACGCTCCAGCGTCTTGCCCTTGGCGTCAAAGTAACGCAGCTCGAAACTTGCCATGGGCGCGTCGTGGATCTTGCCCAGGTTGTGGTTCAGGCGCACCACTTCGAGCCACTTCGCATCTGGCGTGACCATGCGCCACGACGCCAGGTTGTCGAGCGCCGTGCCCCACAGCACCGCCTTTTTGCCGCCCGCGTTCATCGCGACGTTGCCCCCGATGCACGACGCCTCGGCCGACGTGGGGTCCACGGCGAAGACGAAACCGGCGGCTTCAGCTGCGTCGGCGACGCGCTGTGTCACGACGCCGGCTTCGGTCCAGAGTGTCGCAACGTCGCGCTCCAGGCCCGGCAGGCGGGTCATTTCCACGGCGCTCATCGTCTCCAGCTTTTCCGTGTTGATGACGGCGCTGTTCCAGGTGAGCGGCACCGCGCCGCCGGTGTAGCCGGTGCCGCCGCCGCGCGGAATGACCGTCAAGTTCAGCTCGATGCACGCAGCGACCAGCCCCGCCATCTCCGCTTCGCTGTCCGGCGTGAGCACGACGAAGGGGTATTCGACGCGCCAGTCGGTCGCGTCGGTGACGTGCGAGACGCGGCTCAGGCCGTCGAACTTGACGTTGTCTTTGGCCGTGTGCCGGCGCAGCACGCGCGTCGCGCGGCGCCGCAATTCGGCAACGGCCTCGAAGTGCGCATCGAAGCGCTGCACCGCCGCGCCGGCGGACTGCAGCAGCTCGCCGACGAAGGCGTCGCGCCCCATGTCAGCGTCGGGCTTGCGGCGTTGTTCGACTTCGCGCAAGCGATGGCGCAGCGCGTCGATCAACAATCTGCGGCGCTTTGGGTTGTCCAGCAAGTCGTCTTGCAGGTACGGGTTGCGCTGCACGACCCAGATGTCGCCCAGCACCTCGTAAAGCATGCGCGCGGAACGCCCGGTCTGGCGCTCGTCGCGAAGCTGGTTCAGCAACTCCCACGCGCGCGCGCCGAGCAGGCGAATCACGATCTCGCGATCCGAGAACGACGTGTAGTTGTAAGGGATCTCACGCAGCCGCGGGGCGTGGCCGGGTGCGCCGGTGCCGGGTGCGACGGAAATTCGGGTCAAGGGGAGCGGGGCGTTCATCGGTACCGGGTGCCGCGCGAGCACGCGCATCGGCTGGGGCGGGGCATCGTACCGCAGTGCAGCATGGGCAGCGGGGTTATCCCCCGTTGCCCTCGCGGCACTTCCACGTGATAAACGCAACTGTCACACTTGCCGGCCAAACTGCGCGGCTGGCCATTCCCCGCGGATTTACGGAGTTCTTCATGAAAACTAGCTTTGGCGCAATTTCTTCAGTGGTCCTGGCGGCAGCGCTGTGTTCGCCCGCTCAGGCGCAAGTCGAAGTCCAATGGTGGCATTCGATGGGCGGGGCCCTGGGCGAATGGGTCAACGACCTGGCCAAGGAATTCAACGCCGGCCAGACGGCGTACAAGGTGGTGCCCACGTTCAAGGGCACTTATGACGAGTCGATGACCGCAGCGATCGCCGCGTTTCGCTCCGGCAACGCGCCGCACATTCTGCAAGTGTTCGAAGTTGGCACGGCGACGATGATGGCGAGCAAGGGCGCGATCGTCCCGGTGACCAAAGTGATGGCCGACGGCGGCCAGAAGTTCGACCCGAAGATTTACGTTCCTGCCGTCGCCGGCTACTACACGGCACCGAACGGCCAGATGCTGAGCTTCCCGTTCAACAGCTCGACGCCGGTGTTCCATTACAACAAGGACGCGTTGAAGGCCGCCGGGATCGACCCCGACCAGCCGCCCAAGACCTGGCCCGAAGTGGCGCTGGCCGCGGCCAAGCTCAAGGCCTCGGGCCACAAGTGCCCGTTCACGTCGAGCTGGGGCAGCTGGACGCAGCTCGAGAGCTTCTCCGCCTGGCACAACACGCTGTTCGCGACCAAGAACAACGGCTTCGGCGGCCTGGACACGCGCCTCGCGTTCAACACGCCGCTGCACGTGCGCCACATCGAAAA
>JBEBHW010000182.1:0-6911 GCA_040081145.1 Burkholderiaceae bacterium | reverse complement strand
CGCGCCACCCGCAACGCTTCGACGAGGTGGCGGCACTCGTGCAGGGCAGCGGCCTGTCGCTCGCACGCCGCAGCACCTGGGTCGACGATCCGCCGCCGCGCCACGCCAGAGATACCGACGTCTGGCTTGGCGACTCACTGGGCGAGATGGCGCTGTACTACGCCGCAGCGCACGTGGCGCTGCTCGGCGGCAGTTTTGCGCCGTTGGGCGGGCAGAACCTGATCGAAGCCGCGGCTTGCGCTTGCCCGGTCGTGATGGGGCCGCACACGTTCAATTTCGCCGACGCCGCCGGACTTTCGCTGCGCGCCGGCGCGGCGATTCGCGTTGCCGACCTGAGCGAAGGCGTGGTGCGCTGCGTGCTGCTTGTCGGCGCGGCCGACCTGTCTGATTACTGCGAGCGGGCCAGTGGATTTGCCGCGAGCCACCGTGGCGCTGCGAAACGCATGGCCACCGCCATCGCTGAACTGCTCAACCGCTGAATGACTCACAAGTCGGGCAGAAAGCCCTCCACAGTCGCCTTGGCGATCACTTTGCGCCAGCGTGACAGCGCCGCGATCGAATCCACCAGCGGTGGCCCGAGCAGGCCCTGCCAGAGGCCGTCGCCGTTGAAGCTGAAGACCGGTGTCAGATCCGGCCGGCGCGACGCGGGGCGAATGTCGTTGTTGACATTGTCCAGAATCCACGGTTCGGTACCCGCCAAGGGGTAGTAGGCGAGCACCATGTGCGGCTGCACGTCGCCCGAAGGCCCGCCAAGCTGGATTCGCGCGTAGACGAGCCGCAGCTGCGCGCTCGGCACGCCGGCCGCGTGCAGGCTGAAGTACTTGGCGATCGCGAAGTCCTCGCAGTCGCCCGCGCCCTTGCCGAGCAACTCGAGCGGGCTCGCCCAGTGGTCGACTTGGCTCCAGGTGTCGCTGTCCGTGGCGAACACGATTCTTCGATTGAAGAAGCGGTTCACCGCGGCGAGTCGGGCTGTGTCATCCAGGTCCAGAGCGTGCGTCAGCAGGCGCCGGAGTTCGCCGGCACCGGCCAGCGCGCGCGGTCCGAGCCGATTCGCCGCTGCAAACATCGGTTCGGCGTCCCAAGCCAAGGTGGCTGCGGGTGACATGAGGCAGGCCAGCAACAAGCTGCACCGCAAGGATCTGAGGGCCACGCGAGATCTCCGTGAACACGGGGTTCTCGTCTTCTCGGTGATTCACTTGAGGGCTGTTTCGCGCACTTTGTGGCATTGCCGCGTCCGCCGGCCGTAGGCGGGGGGCGTGTCACGCCGGGCGCCGGTGTCCCCCTAGGTTTGGGTCTAGGCCAAACACCAAATGGGCGTCATCCTTCAACTTGGCGGAAGTGTGGGAGCACCATGAGCAAGAGACTGAGTGCCATTTGCACGGCGGCCGTGCTGCTGTCTGCAGGAGGAGCAGCGAAGGCGCAGCAGACGGGTAGCCTTCGAGAGGCGGCCGAAAGAGCGATCGCCACGCATCCTGACGTCAGCGCGCGATTCAACGCGTATCGGGCGTCGATCGACGCCACCACGGCAGCGCGGGCGGCTTTCCTGCCGCGCATCGATTTGAACGCGAGCGTGGGCAAGGACAGCGACCGCATCAGCGGCCGTAACCCGACAAGCCAGACCCTGACGCGAAGCAGCGTCGGGGCGAGCTTGAGCCAGCTGCTGTGGGACGGCCTGAGCACCCAAAACGAGGTCCTTCGGCTCAACCACGATCAGCTGGCACGCTACTTCGAACTCGTCGATACCACCGAACAGGTCGCGCTGGAGTCGGCACGCGCGCACTATGACGTGATGCGCATGCGTCACCTGGTGCAAATCGCCGAAGACAACTACGTGCAGCACCGCTATGCGCATCTGCAGATTCAGTCGCGCGTCAAGGCCGGTGTGGGCCGCGGCGTGGACCTGGAACAGGCCGCCGCCCGTCTGGCGCTCGCCGAGTCCAACCTCAGTACAGAGTCCTCCAATTTGCACGACGTGAGCGCGCGGTACCAGCGCATCGTCGGCGAAGATCCGCCGCCGAAATTGGCCTCTATCGTGTTGCTGGAGCGCGGCGTCCCCTCAACGGCAAGCGAGGCGATGAGCTCGGCCGTGCAGCGCAACGCGAGCATCAGCGCCAGCATCGAGAACTTGCGCGCGGCGCGCGCCCAGGTCGCAAGCCGCCAGGCCGCGTACCAGCCACGGGCTGAAGCGCGTCTGCGCACGAACGCCGGCCACCATGTGGATGGGGTGCGCGACCAGAGTCGCGACAGCACCGCCGAAATCGTTCTCAACTGGAACTTGTACAGTGGCGGTGCCGACCAGGCACGCATCCGCCAGCAGGCCCATCTCCTCAATCAGGCCTCCGACCAGCGAGACCGCGCCTGCCGTGACGTGCGCCAGAACGCGGCAATCGCTTTCAACGACACGCTCAAGTTGAAGGAGCAACTGGGTCTGCTCGAGCGCAACAGCCTGGCCATCGAGAAGGCGCGCGACGCCTACCGCCAACAGTTCGACATCGGTCAGCGCAGCCTGCTCGACGTGTTGAATTCGGAGAGCGAGCTGTATACCGCGAAGCGTGCCTACGTCAACGCAGAGCACGATTTGGCCGTGGCGTATGCGCGCGCACACGCCGCGATGAACCAATTGAGCGCGCAACTGGGCCTGCGCAGCGCCGACCCGCTGCTGGCCGATGCCGCAGCGTGGACCCAAGGCGACGATGCGCCGGTTCGCTGCAACGTCAACCCGACTGCCCTGGCGACGACCGACCGCTCAGAGCTCGATGCGCGCGCCAGGGGCATGGCAGAAGGCGCGCCCGCCGGTCCGCCGGCCCGCAAACCGTAGCGCCTGGCGCGACCCCGCCCCTTGAGCAAGCTGCCGCCATTGAGCGTCGACCCGGGAGCGCGCCGCTTCGCGCCCCTCGCGCCGGCTGCGGATCCCGAAGTGGTCGCACGGTTTCGCGAAGACCTGATCCACCCCGATGCGCTGCTGGATTGCCTGGTCGAGGTCTGCCGCCTGCACGGGCGACCTGCATCGCGCGCCTCGTTGTCCGCCGCACTGCCGCTGTCGCAAGGCCGGCTTTCGCTCGAACTCGTTGAACGCGCGGCGGCACGCGCCGCGATGTCGAGCAAACTGCAGCGGATCGGCCTGGACAGAATCGACGTGGCCGCGCTGCCGGCGATCCTGCTGCTGAAGGACAACCAGGCCTGCGTGCTGACGCGCAGGGAAGGTGGCGGCGACCTGGCCCATGTGCTTTTGCCTGAAACGGGACAAGGCTCGGTCACTTTGACGCATGCCGACCTGGCGAAACGCTACAGCGGTGTGGCGCTGTTCGTGCGCCCGCATTTCCGCTTCGATTCACGTTCCCCCGAGGCGAGCACGCCCGGCAAGACCCTGCCCTCACGCCACTGGTTCTGGGGCGCGCTGCTCGAGCAACGCTTCGTCTATCGCGACGTGCTCTGCGCGGCGTTCCTGATCAATCTGTTCGCGCTCGTGCTGCCGATGTTCTCGATGAACGTTTACGACCGGGTGGTTCCGAACCACGCGATTGAGACGCTCTGGGCCCTGGCCGTCGGTGTGTGCCTGGCGCTGGGTGCGGATCTGGTCATGCGCTTGATGCGCAGCCGATTCGTCGACGAAGCGAGCGCACGAATCGACGTTCAGCTGTCGGCGCGCCTGATGGAGCGCGTTCTGGGAATGAAGCTGGAGCACCGCCCCGAATCGGTGGGCGCATTCGCAGCCAACCTGCGCGGCTTCGAGCAGGTGCGCGACTTCATCGCGTCGAGCACCGTCACGGCGCTGATCGATTTGCCCTTCGCCCTTCTGTTCGTCGGCGTGCTGGTCTGGATTTCGCCGTGGCTGGCCCTGCCCGTCGTGGGGGTGGGCGCATTGATTCTGCTCGTCGGGGCGTTGCTGCAACAGCGCTTGCATGAACTCTCCGAAACGAGCTACCGCACGGGGGCACAGCGCAACGCGACGCTCGTCGAGGCGTTGACCGGCATCGAGACGATCAAGGCGCAGGTCGCGGAAGGCGTCGTGCAAGCCAAGTGGGAACGCGCCAACGTCTTCCTCGCCGGCATCGGCGTCAAGATGCGCGCGCTGTCGGCCGCGGCGATGCTCGGCACGAATTTTCTCGCCCAGGTCGTCACCGTGGCGGTCGTCGTCATCGGTGTCTACCTGATCGGCCAGCGCGACCTGACGATGGGTGCACTGATTGCGGCGAGCATGCTCGCAAGCCGCGCGCTCGCTCCGGCCGGCCAGGTGGTGGGCCTGATGATGCAGTACCAGGGTGCGCGCACCGCACTCGACAACCTGAACAAGGTGATGGCCACCGCGGTGGAGCGCGCACCCGATCAGGCCTTCGTGGAGCGCGCGCAATTGCGCGGCGACGTCGAGTTGCGCGATGTCAAGTTCTGCTACCCCGGCCGCACCGACAGCGCCCTGGATGGCTTGAGCTTGAAGGTGGCGGCGGGCGAACGTGTTGCGCTGATCGGGCGCGTCGGCTCGGGCAAGTCGACGATCCAGCGCCTGTTGCTGGGCTTGTACTCGCCCAGCGAAGGCGCAGTCTTGCTGGACGGCATCGACCTGCGCCAACTCGACCCCGCCGACGTCAGGCGCAACGCGGCCTATGTGTCGCAGGACGTGACGCTGTTCCACGGCAGCCTGCGCGACAACATCACGTTGGGCATGCCCTTCGCCGACGACTCCGCCGTCATCGCAGCGGCTGAAGTCGCCGGCCTTGCCGAATTCGTGAATCGGCATCCGCGCGGCTACGACATGCCGGTGGGAGAGCGGGGCGAAATGCTGTCGGGCGGGCAGCGCCAGGCGGTGGGCCTGGCGCGCGCCGTGCTGCACAACTCGCCGGTATTGCTGCTTGACGAACCCACCAGCGCGATGGACTTTTCGACCGAGTCGCTCGTGACGGCACGCGTCGACGTCTTTGCAAAGGGCAAGACCGTCATTCTGGTGACGCATCGCACGTCGATGCTGGCTTTGGTGACGCGTGTCATCGTCATCGACCACGGACGCATCGTCGCCGACGGGCCACGCGATCGCATCATGGAAGCGCTGGCGGGCGGCAAGATTGCGCGGGCCGCATGAACCGGACCACATTGCTCAGCGGGGCCTGGAGCGAGAGACTGCACGCCGCCCGGTGGGCGAAGCCCTTGGCAGCGATGCGGCGCAACACCGCGCCCGCGGCGCAGTCCGCCGACGCGCAAGGTTTCCGCAGCTTCGAGCTGGAGGCCGACGCCATCATGTCGCGCCAGGGAACGCGGCGCGCGCAGGGCATCGTTCGGATTGCCGCGCTCATCGTCGTGCTGTGCATCGTGTGGGCGGCTTGGGCACGCGTCGACGAAGTCACGCGGGGCGACGCCAAGGTAATCCCCTCGCGCCAGCTGCAGCTCGTGCAATCGTTCGACGGTGGCGTGGTCTCGGAAATCCTGGTGCGCGAGGGTCAAGTCGTCGAAAAGGACCAGTTGCTGCTGAAGATCGACGAGACCCGCGCCACCTCGGGCGTGCGCGAGAGCGCGGCGCAGGGCTTTGCATTGCGCGCCCGCCAGGCACGCCTGCGCGCGCTAGCGGAGGGCGCACCGTTTCGGCCTCCTGCCGCGAGCGGTGCGCAGGAGAAGCACATCCTCGAAGAAGAGCGGCGCTTGTTTGAGTCCAGGCTGTCGGAGTTGCAGACGATGCTCGCCATCAACCAGCAGCAACTGCACCAGCGCCAGCAGGAACTCAGCGAGATGCAGGCGCGCAAGACGAGCGCCGAGCGCAGCCTCGAATTCAGCCGCCAGGAGTTGAGCAAGACCCGGCCGCTGCTGGCCACTGGCGCCGTCTCGGAAGTCGAGGTGTTGCGCCTGGAGCGCGACGTGTCGCGCAGCCGAGGCGACGCCGAGCAGGCCGAAGCGCAGATCGAACGCGTGCGCGGAGCCATTGGCGAAGCGCAGCGCAAGGCGCAAGAGACCGAGCTCGCGTTTCGCAACGACGCGCGCAAGGAAATGGCCGACGTGATGGGCAAGCTCAACGCGCTGAACCAGGGCGCGGTCGCGCTCACGGACCGGGTCGACAAGTCGCAGATCAGGAGCCCGGTGCGCGGCCGGGTGCAGCGACTGCTCGCCAACACCGTGGGCGGCGTCGTTCAGCCCGGCAAGGACATCGTCGAAATCGTTCCGCTGGATGATGCATTGGTACTCGAGGCCAAGGTGCAGCCCAAGGACATCGCCTTCATCCACCCCGGTCAAGGCGCGACCGTCAAGTTCACAGCGTACGATTTTTCGATCTTCGGTGGCCTGACCGCACAGGTCGAAAACATCAGCCCCGACACCGTGATCGACGATCGCGGCAACGCCTTCTACCTGGTTCGCGTGCGCACCACGCACGCAAGTTTCAGCGACAAGCTGCCCATCATTCCCGGCATGACCGCGGAGGTCGACATCCTGACGGGGAACAAGACGGTGCTGTCGTACCTGCTCAAGCCGGTCTTGAAAGCCAAGGCTTACGCGTTGCGCGAGCGCTGAGACCACAACCCCGTGGTCCAGGGGACGCGTGTGAACGCGGGTTTGCGGAAACGCCGCTGCAAAGCTAGGGATTGACCCACCCCTTGCACTGGGGAAACATACGCCCTCGCTCGAACGTCTCGAGCTTTGCACACGCGTGCGCCCTGCATCGGCGCAAAGGGCCAAGGCATGCCGATCATCGTTCACTCCAGCAACGGCACGGTCATCGGCCTGTCCGGCTCGGCACAGATTCGCAAGGGCAACGGAAAGTTCAGACCGCTCGAGGTCGGCGACCTGGTGCAGAAGGGCGATGTCCTGCTGACGACCCAAGACGGCATCGTCGAATTCAGCCGGGCCGACGAAGTGCCTCTCGTGATTGCACCGCCCGAACCCATTGCGCAACTCATTGCCGCGATCGACAAAGGCGACCCAGCGGTTGCGCC
>JBEBHW010000181.1:0-6933 GCA_040081145.1 Burkholderiaceae bacterium | reverse complement strand
GGGCTTGAACTGCGCCATGGGTGCGGCGCTGATGCGGCCCTATCTCGAGGAATTGTCCAAGGTGGCGTCGGATGTTTTTCTGAGCTGTTATCCGAATGCCGGATTGCCCAATGCCATGAGCGAAACCGGCTTTGACGAGACACCCGAAGTCACTGGGAACTTGCTCGAAGAGTTCGCGCGCGCCGGGTTTCTCAATATCGCCGGCGGCTGCTGCGGAACCACGCCCGAACACATTGCGCAAATCGCCGGGCGCGTGGGCCAATACCGGCCGCGCTGCTGCGTGGCGAGCGCGCCCTCCAGCTTGCTGGCCGCGTCTGCCGGATCGTAACGATGCCTCAGCGCAGCATTCTCAACAAGCGTTCGAGCGGCACGCGCACGCGAATTTCGTGCGGTGCCAGCCCACGGGTGACGAGATGGGCTTTGAGGTCGGTGTGGCGCAACGTGGGCCGCAGCAGCGACGTCCCCGAGGCGCTGACCACGCTCGCGACGATGGGCTTGTCGGCGCTGGTCCCGCGGCGCAGCACGACCGCCGTTTCGCCATCCGCCAGTTGCACATAACTGCCCGGTGGGTACAGGCCGACGGCCTTGATGATGAGTGAACCCGCTTCGTCGGGCTGCTCTGTCTCGTCGAAGTAGGCGCCTTTGGCCGCTCCCGTGCCCGACATTGCCGCGCGCTTGTGACGCGGGCTGAGACGTGCGGCGAAGATGTCGGTGCGCTGAATCAGGCGCGCCAGTTGCAGCGGATCGGGGTGTGCGGCAAGCGGCCCGGCAGGCGCATCGTGATGGCGTGCCACGGCTTCAAGCCAGAGCTCGTCGCTGACGCCCATCTTGCGCAACATCTCGCTGCCGCGCTGTGCATGCTCCTGGATTTGACTGCGCTGTTCGGCGCTGACCGGCGTGTCCTGGACGGCGAGCAAATCCTGCAGCCGTGTCATCGCGATATTCATCGTCAGTGCCGCGCGGCGCAGGCTGCAACGCTTGGGGTCACCCCAGTCGGGCAGGGAACGCGAGGCGACGTCGCAAACCACCCCGACCAGCAGCGCGTGCATCACGCTGTAGCGGTTCGCTTGCGAGCCGGCGCCGTGGATCAGAAGGAGCAAAGACGCATCGCGTGCGCCTTCGATCAGTGCCAACATGTCGGTATCGACTTGGCTGATCTGGCTCTGGAGGTGTCCCGCGACAGGGTCACGAAGTACCGCGTTGGCGCGAATGCTCAAGCTGTACCACGTGTCGATCACTTCGTCGGCCTTCAGCGCATGCTGTTGACTCCCCTGCTGAACCGCCGGCTTCGGCGGTTGTTCGGCGGGAACAGTTTCAATCGGTGCGGATGGGGAGGCCTGGATTGCCATTCCTGGGCAAGCATATCGACGTGGTGGCGCTGTCGCCGGGAGAGCTTTGCTTCAGGTTTTCGGCAGCACAGCGTCGATCTTGAGACGGGCTCTTAGGCCGGCCCGGCGACACCAGCCCACTAACGCAATTTGGGTGTGCGTTCGCCGATCAGGATATCCAGGCGGCGCGCCTCGCGCGTCGCCGGCGTCGCCAGTTGGCGCCCGGCGACGGCGATCCGACGTGCCGCCACGCCACGCGCGACCATCCAGTCGCGTGCGCTTGCCGCGCGGTCGAGGGCCTGGGCGTTGGCGCTGCGGGCGTCGCGGCTGTTCGGATCGGCTTCGCCAAGAATCTGCAGCTCGGATCGCGGCAAGTCGCGCACAAGCGCCGCTATCCGGTCCAGCCACGGCGTGGCACGCGGCAGCAACGCAGAACGGCCCGCCGCAAAAACCGCCTCGGCGGGGAAACTGATCAAGACGCGCTGATCGACCGACTCCGTGATGTTCGCGACGTCGCGGGGCAAATCAGCTCGAAGCTTGCGCACGACCGTGGCCATGGCATCCGACCAAAGGTAGGCCGAAATTGCCGGCGCCGCCGACGTTGCCGCCGGCGGATCAACCGTCGCGGTGGGTCGCTCAAGAGGAATATCGGGCGCCGGGCGCGGGGCCACTGGGGAGGTGGAACACCCGGCGAGTGCAGCAAGGACCGCACCCCAAAGAAAATAAGTCATTCGAAGTAGGGACTCTGGCATGGTGTGCATTGCAAGCGATTCTGTGGGGTAACGGCAAGCTTGGGTACGTGACTGGAAGTAACGCGACGCGTCGTTCGCACCTCTACAATCGCTCCCTGCCCGAGGAGCGCTGCGACGGGGCCGACCTTCGCTGGGGCGGCCTGCCAGGCTCGGATGCACCCGATGCTTGTGCGCCGGGCTGGTTTAACGGCGCTCACCCACCCCTGACGGGCTGCGGTGAGCCACGCAGTCCGTCGAGAACAGCGATCGCCGTCATGACCGTGCCTGCCCACTCGACCCCGCCCATGAAGCTCTCCGGCCTGGAGCCGCTCACGATCAGCGCGGGAACGCTGTTCGTCAACATTGGCGAACGCACCAACGTGACCGGCTCGCGCGCCTTTGCCAAACTCATCCTCGAGGGCCGCTTCGAGCAGGCGCTGGGCGTGGCAAAGCAGCAGGTGGAAAACGGTGCACAGATCATCGACGTCAACATGGACGAGGCCATGCTCGACAGCCAGGCCGCGATGGTGCGCTTCCTCAATCTGATCGCCGGCGAGCCCGAGATCGCGCGCGTGCCGATCATGATCGACAGCTCGAAATGGGACGTCATCGAAGCCGGCTTGAAGTGCGTGCAAGGCAAGGGCATCGTCAATTCGATCTCGCTCAAAGAAGGCGAAGCGGCATTCAAGCGTCAAGCCACGCTGGTGCGGCGCTACGGGGCGGCCGCCGTCGTGATGGCCTTCGACGAGACCGGTCAGGCCGATACCTTGCAGCGCAAGACGCAGATCTGCGCGCGCGCCTACCGCATCCTCGTCGACGAAGTCGGGTTCCCGGCCGAAGACATCATCTTTGACCCGAACATCTTCGCCATCGCCACCGGCATCGAAGAGCACAACAACTACGCAGTCGACTTCATAGCCGCGACGCGCTGGATCAAGCAGAACCTGCCCGGCGCGAAAGTCAGCGGCGGCGTGAGCAACGTGAGTTTTTCGTTTCGCGGCAACGACGCCGTGCGCGAAGCGATCCACACCGTGTTTCTGTACCACGCGATCCGCGCCGGCCTGGACATGGGAATTGTCAACGCCGGAATGATCGGCGTCTACGACGCGCTCGAGCCCGACTTGCGTGAGCGCGTCGAAGACGTGGTGTTGAACCGACGCCCCGACGCCGGCGAGCGCCTCATCGAGGTGGCGGAACAGGCCAAAGGCCTATCGCGCGACGACAGCGCCCGCCTGGCCTGGCGCGCCAAGCCGGTGCGCGAGCGCCTCAGCCACGCGCTGGTGCAGGGCATCAACGAGTTCATCGTCGCCGACACCGAAGAGGCGTGGCAAGAAATGTCGGCGCAAGGCGCGCGCCCGCTTCACGTGATCGAAGGCCCGTTGATGGAGGGCATGAACATCGTCGGCGACCTGTTCGGCCAGGGCAAGATGTTCTTGCCGCAAGTCGTGAAGAGCGCCCGCGTCATGAAGCAGGCCGTGGCGCACCTGTTGCCCTATATCGAGGCTGAAAAGAAGGCGCTGGTTGACGCCGGTGGCGAGGCGCGCCCCAAGGGCAAGATCGTGATCGCCACCGTGAAGGGCGACGTGCACGACATCGGCAAGAACATCGTCACCGTCGTGCTTCAGTGCAACAACTTCGACGTCGTCAACATGGGCGTGATGGTGGCCTGCCAGGACATCCTGGCGCGCGCCAAAGTGGAAGGCGCAGACATCATCGGCCTGTCCGGGCTGATCACGCCCAGCCTCGAGGAGATGCAGCATGTCGCCGCGGAAATGCAGCGCGACGACTACTTTCGCCTGCGCAAGATTCCGCTGCTGATCGGCGGCGCGACGACGAGCCGTGTCCACACCGCGGTGAAGATTTCGCCGCACTATGACGGCCCGGTGGTCTATGTGCCCGACGCGAGTCGGTCGGTCAGCGTGTGCACCGAAGTGCTCAACGACGAGCGCGCCGCCGCGTACATCGCTGAATTGAACGCCGACCAGCAGCGGGTTCGCGAACAGCACGCCAACAAGAAATCGACCGCGCTCGTGACGCTGACGCAGGCGCGCGCGAACAAGACCGTCGTGGATTGGTCGACGTATGCTCCACCGGTGCCGAGGTTCATCGGCCGGCGCGTACTGCGCAATCAAGACCTGGCGGAGATCGCCGCCTGCATCGATTGGGCGCCGTTCTTCCAGACCTGGGACCTCGCCGGCGCCTACCCCGCGATCCTGACCGACGAGGTCGTCGGCGAATCCGCACGACGCGTGTTCAGCGATGGCAAGCGCTTGCTCAAGCGCCTCATCGAAGGCCGCTGGTTGAGCGCGAGTGGCGTTTTCGGCCTTTACCCGGCGAACAGCGTGGGCGACGACGACATCGAAATTTACGCCGATGCCCAGCGCAGCCAGGTCCTGATGACCTGGCGCGGCCTGCGCAATCAAACCGAGCGACCGGTCGTGGACGGCGTGCGGCGGCCGAACCGTTGCCTAGCCGATTTCATCGCGCCTCGCGCTTCAGGAGCGCTCGACTACATCGGTTTGTTTGCGGTGACGGCGGGCCTGGGCATGGAGAAGAAGGAACAACAGTTTCTCGCCGACCACGACGACTACAGCGCCATCATGTTCAAGGCGCTCGCCGATCGCCTTGTCGAGGCTTTTGCGGAGCGCCTGCACCAGCGAGTTCGCACCGAGTTGTGGGCCTATGCGCCGGCCGAGCAGCTCCGCCCGAGCGAGCTGATCGCCGAAGAGTACCAAGGCATTCGACCCGCACCAGGCTACCCGGCGTGCCCTGAGCACGGAGTGAAGAACGACATGTTTCGAGTTCTGGACTGCAGCGAAATCGGCATGGGCCTGACGAGCAGCCTGGCAATGACACCTGCCGCGAGCGTGAGTGGCTTCTATCTGGCGCATCCGCAAGCGACGTACTTCAATGTCGGCAAGATTGGTGACGACCAGTTACAGGACTGGGCGAAGCGCAGCGCGCAAGACCTCGAATTGACGCGCCGTTCGTTGGCGAGCCTGCTCTGATCCAGCACAAGTCCGCGTCTCGCGGCGCTGCATTTATTGGGAACTTCTCCTCGGCACGGCTTGAAATCCGGCTCCTCTGCTCGACGCCGGCTGCCCTGGTTTTGGCGGCGCACCCCGGTTACGAATGGAGCCACCTTGCCTGCGCGCGCGATCCGAAGTGATCGTCCAATGACGCCGTGCGCCGGCATCCTGCTCGGCAGCGCTTTTTCAAGGGAGTCTTCCATGACCACTGATACATCCCCCGGGGCAGTGACGCCTTCCAAGCCTCCTGTGATGTGGTTTGCCGCGGGCGGTTTGGCGCTGGTCTCGCTCGCCGCCGCGGCGGCGATGGTGCTGCGGCCGAGTGCGCCGGAGCCGCAAATGGTGCCGCTGCAGGCGGCCAAGCCGGAAATCTCGGCGCCCGCCAAGGCGGCTGCAACTCCCGACAAGCCGCCGGCCAAGACCGCGTTGGCGCAGGCGCCGCGCCCCGTTCCTGCCAAGCCGGTCGAGGCCAAACCGGCCAAGCCGGCTCCCGAGCCGGTTCGCGTCGCAGCCATCTGCAGCTATTGCGGCGTCGTCGAGGCCGTGGATGAAGTCAAGCACAAAGGCGAAGCGACCGGGCTGGGTGCGATTGCGGGGGGAGTGCTCGGTGCGGCTGTGGGCAACCAAGCCGGACAGGGCAACGGCCGCAAGGCCATGACCGTTCTTGGCGCGGTGGGCGGAGGCCTGGCCGGTCAC
This sequence comes from Burkholderiaceae bacterium, assembly GCA_040081145.1. GTDB lineage: Bacteria > Pseudomonadota > Gammaproteobacteria > Burkholderiales > Burkholderiaceae_C > JAEMQF01. Next base: position 1,149 of record JBEBHW010000181.1, on the reverse strand, counting down.
GAAGTGGAAAAGCGCGCACGGGGCGAGACCGTGTATCAGGTGCGCATTCGCCTCGACGACGGGAGCGTTCGCACCATCGAACAGCCCACCGCACCCAAAGTCGGCGCGCGTGTCGAACTTCAGGGCAACACGCTGAAATCTGCGGCCTGAGCTCCAGCGTCAGCTCGCCGGCGGGCCGAAGCAACCGGCGCATTCCCGCTCAGGCAGGAATGCGCCGGTACTGAATCGCCTCGGCGAGGTGCTCCGGCGTGATCGCCTCACTCGAGGCCAGGTCTGCAACACTGCGGGCAATGCGCAAGACGCGGTGAAAGCCCCGCGCTGACCAGCCCATGCGTCTGGCTGCGGACTGAAGAAAGCTGGCCGAAGCGGGCGAAAGAACGCAGTGCTGCTCGAGCGCCTTGCCCACCAGTGCGCTGTTCGGGCAAGCCTGGCGCGCCAAGGCAAGGTTTCGCGCATCGGCCACCCGGGCAGCGATCAAGCTGCTGGGTTCGCCGTCTGGCGCGGCGGCGAGAGTCTGCGCCCGCACCGCAGGAACCTCGACGCGCAGGTCGATACGGTCCAGCAGGGGCCCGCTGATGCGCCCCTGGTAACGCGCGACGATGTCGGGCGAACAGCGGCACGCGTGCAACGGGCTGCCCAGGTGCCCGCAGGGGCAAGGGTTCATTGCCGCGATGAGCTGAAACCCTGCGGGAAATTCCGCCTGACGTGCCGCACGCGAGATCAGGATGCGCCCCGTCTCCAAGGGCTCACGCAGAGCCTCGAGTGCGCTGCGAGCGAACTCGGGGAGTTCGTCCAGGAACAGCACGCCATGGTGCGCCAGCGACACCTCACCGGGCCGCGGCGGCGAGCCGCCTCCCACCAAGGCGACCGACGATGAACTGTGGTGGGGTGCACGATAGACGCGCTGCGCCCAGCGTTGCGCATTGAACTCGCCGATCAGACTCAGCACCGCAGCGGATTCGAGGGCTTCGTCGGTTGTCAGCGGCGGCAGCAAGCCGGCAAATCGTTGTGCCAGCATCGACTTGCCGGTGCCCGGCGGGCCGAGCAGCAGGACACTGTGGCCGCCGACCGCGGCAATCTCCAGCGCCCGCTTCGCGCCGGACTGGCCCTTCACGTCGCGCAGATCCGCGTAGGGCGGGGCTTGGGGGT
>JBEBHW010000180.1:0-6962 GCA_040081145.1 Burkholderiaceae bacterium | reverse complement strand
TGGCGATGCTCGGCGTGCCGCGCGACGCGCTCGCCGACGTGAAGCGAATGTCCGATCAGATTGCGCTGTTCATCGGCAGCTCACGCACCAGCGCGCAGAAGTACGACACCGCACAGGCCGCGACGCAGGAGATGGCGGCGTTCTTTCGCACGCTCATCGCGCAGCGCCGCGCGCAGCCGCGCGACGACGCGATTTCCGAGCTCGTGCACCTGCGCGACGGCGACGATCAATTCAGCGAAGACGAACTCATCGCGACGTGCATCCTGATGCTCTTCGCCGGCCACGAAACGACGACGAACCACATCGCCAACGGCATGCTGTCGCTGCTGCGCTTTCCGGGCGAAATGGACAAGCTGCGCGCCGACCCGAGCCTCGCCGCCGCCGCGGTGGAAGAGCTGCTGCGCTACGACGGCCCGTCGGGCGCGCAGGTGCGCCTCGTCGCGCAGGCGCACGAACTGCACGGCAAGGCGCTCGAAGTCGGGCAGCGCATCTTCATCATGCTCAACGCGGCGAACCGGGATCCGCGCGCTTACGCCGAGCCCGACCGCGTGATGCTCTCGCGCGACGGCGTGCCGCACCTGACGTTCGGCTACGGCATGCACATTTGCCTGGGCTTTCCGCTGGCGCGCACCGAAGGGCTGGTCGCGTTCCCGGCGCTGCTCGCGCACTACGCGCACATCGAGCCCTTGACGCAGCAAACGGAGTGGCTCAATTCGCTCGTGTTTCGCGGCATGAAGGCGCTGCCGGTGGCGGTGCGGCGCGCCTGACGAACGCGCACGGTGCGCCCGGAGTCGGGCGCCGCCGCGGGGTTCGCTGGCGCCGCCGTCCCGCATGCTGGCAGCACCTGACTTGCCAGCGTCACGCGTGCGGGGCACACTCATCAAGATGAAAACCACCCACCTGCTGCCGGCGGCGGCACTTGCATTGTTCGGCCTCGCGGCCGCTCTTCCCACCCAGGCGCAGGAATGGCCAGCGCGCACGGTGCGCGTCATCGTGCCGTTTCCGCCCGGCGGCGGCACCGACACCGTGGCGCGGCCCCTCACGGCCAAACTCTCCCAGTTGACCGGGCAGACCTTTGTCATCGACAACCGGGGCGGCGCCGGCGGCACGATCGGCGCGGCCGCAGCAGCCAAGGCGCCCGCCGATGGCTACACCGTGCTGCTTGCGCCGGTGCACCTGGCGGTGGCGGTGTCGGCCTACAAGAACCTGCCCTACGAGCTGGAGAAAGATCTTCTGCCCGTGACCACGGTCGCGATCTTCCCCGATGTGCTGGTGGCCGCGGCACGCGTGCCGGCGAAGAACCTGCCCGAACTCGTGGCCTATGCGAAGGCGAATCCGGGCAAGATCAATTGCGGCTCGGCAGGCAACGGCACGACGCGCCATCTGGCATGCGAGATGTTCAACGCTGCCGCGGGAGTCAAGGCAGAGCATGTGCCCTACAAAGGCACCGGCCCGGCGACCACGGCGTTGCTTGGCGGCGAGATCGACTACATCTTCGAGGCCCTGGGCAGCGCCTCGCAGCACATCCGCAGCGGCAAGCTCAAGGCGATTGCCGTCACGTCCGCGAAGCGCTCGCCCTCGTTCCCCGAAATCCCCACCGCCATCGAGCAGGGCTTGGCCGGCTTCGACGTCACCTCGTGGTACGGGCTCTGGGTTCCCGCGGGCACTGCGCCGGCCGTAGTGCAGCGTCTGCACGCCTTGGTGGGCCGCGCTTTCGAGGACGCAGAGATGCGTGATTTGTGGTTCAAGCTCGGCGCCGAGACGGGCGGCATTTCGCCGCCCGCATTTGCCGACTTCGTGCGCGCTGAAGTGCAGAAGTGGGGCAAAGTGGTGCGCGACGCGGGCGTGACCATCGAGTGAGCGGCGCCCCCGCCAAAGCGATCACCCCCGCGCCGCCGCCAACGCCGCGTTGAGCGTCACGCTGGGCCGCATCACGGCCTCGGTTTTCACCGGGTCGGGCAGGTAATAGCCGCCGATGTCGACCGGCCGGCCCTGCACCGCATTCAGCTCGGCGACGATTTTCTGTTCGTTGTCGCCGAGCGTTTTGGCGAGCGGCCCGAAGTGGACGGCGAGTTCGCGGTCTTCGCTCTGCGCGGCGAGTTCGCGGGCCCAGTACAGCGCCAGGTAGAACTGGCTGCCGCGGTTGTCGAGCTGACCCGTCTTCGCCGAAGGGTTCTTGTTGTTGCCGAGCAGCAGGCCGGTGGCCACGTCGAGCGTCTTGGCGAGCAGCTTGGCGCGCGCATTGCCGGTCTTGATGCCGAGCTCTTCCAGCGACGCGGCGAGCGCCAGGAATTCACCGAGCGAGTCCCAGCGCAAGTGGTTTTCCTCGACCAACTGCTTGACATGTTTGGGCGCCGAGCCACCGGCGCCGGTCTCGTACATGCCGCCACCGGCCATCAGCGGCACGATCGACAGCATCTTCGCCGAGGTGCCCAGCTCCATGATCGGGAACAGGTCGGTGAGGTAGTCGCGCAGGATGTTGCCGGTGACCGAGATCGTGTCCATGCCGCGCACCAAACGCTCGAGCGTGTAGCGCATCGCGCGCACCTGCGACATGATCTGAATGTCCAGGCCGCTCGTGTCGTGGTCTTTCAGGTAGGTGGTGACCTTCTTGATCAGCTCGTTCTCGTGCGGGCGGTAGGGGTCCAGCCAGAACACTGCCGGCATGCCCGAGTTGCGGGCGCGCGTGACGGCCAGCTTGACCCAGTCGCGCACCGGCGCGTCCTTCACCTGGCACATGCGCCAGATGTCACCGCCTTCGACGTTCTGCGTCAGCAGCACTTCGCCGGTGGCGAGGTCGGTGATCTGGGTCACGCCGTCCTCAAGCACTTCGAAGGTCTTGTCGTGCGAGCCGTATTCCTCGGCCTGCTGCGCCATCAGCCCGACGTTGGGCACGGTGCCCATCGTCTTGGGGTCGAAATTGCCGTGCCACTTGCAGAAGTTGATCATCTCCTGGTAGATGCGCGCAAAGGTCGACTCCGGCATCACGGCCTTGACCTCCTTCGGGCGGCCGTCGCCGCCCCACATCGTGCCGCCGGAGCGGATCATCGCCGGCATCGACGCGTCGACGATGATGTCGTTGGGCGAATGGAAATTTGTGATGCCCTTGTCCGAATCGACCATCGCCAGCTCGGGGCGGTTTGCCAGGCAGGCGTGCAGGTCGCGCATGATTTCGTCGCGCTGCGAGGTGGGCAGCGTGGCGATCTTGTCGTACAGGTTCACCATGCCGTGGTTGACGTTCACGCCCAGCGAGTCGAACAGCTTGCCGTGTTTGGCGAAGGCGTCCTTGTAGAAGATCCGCACGCAGTGGCCGAAGACGATCGGGTGCGAGACCTTCATCATCGTCGCCTTCACGTGCAGCGAGAACATCACGCCGTGTTTGCGGGCGTCTTCGATTTCGCGCTCGTAGAACTCGCACAGCGCCTTCTTGCTCATGAACATCGAGTCGATGATCTCGCCTGCCTTGAGCGAGACCTTCTGCTTGAGCAGAATCGTCTGGCCGCTTCGCGTCAGCAGCTCCAGCTTGACGTCGCGTGCCTTGTCCAGCGTCATCGACTTCTCGCCATGGTAGAAATCGCCGTGGTGCATGTGCGAGACGTGAGTGCGCGACGCCTGCGGCCACTCGCCCATCGAGTGCGGGTTCTTGCGCGCGTACTCCTTGACGGCGCGTGGCGCGCGGCGGTCCGAGTTGCCTTCGCGCAGCACCGGGTTCACGGCGCTGCCCGTGCACTTCGAGTAGCGCGCGCGCAGCGCCTTTTCTGCGTCGCTCTTTGGGTCTTCGGGGTAGTCGGGAACTTTGTAGCCCTTGGCTTGCAGCTCGCGGATGCACGCCTGCAACTGCGCCACAGAGGCGCTGATGTTGGGCAGCTTGATGATGTTCGTGTCGGGCAGCAGCGTCAGCCGGCCCAGCTCGGCCAGGTTGTTCGGCACCCGCTGGGCTTCGCTCAAATGCTCCGGGAATTCCGCCAAGACGCGCGCCGCCACCGAGATGTCGCTCTTCTCGATGCGGATCCCGGCGGGCGCCGTGAAGGTGCTCACGATGGGCAGGAAGGCGAAAGTCGCCAGCGCGGGCGCTTCATCGGTCAGCGTGTAGATGATGGTCGGCGGCTTGCTCATGATTCACAACTCTCCTGGCGGGTTCATGCTGAGGAATGTTCTTGAAGGCTGGGATTGTGACCTCGTCTGGCGTCGGGCCGCGTCGATCGCGCGCTCCCCGAATTGCTGCGTCGTGCGCCCGCGGTCGTGATTGCCATCGCCCGACTCTCTACTCTCGCACGGCAAAGACACGGTCCAGCACCGCCTCGTACGGAAACGCCGCGCCGGGATCCACCTTGCGCCGCTGCGTCTTGTCGCAGGCAAGCGGGGCGGCGTCAAGGTCGGAGTGGCGCATCACGCCGCTGCGCGGAAAGTTTCTCCGCCGCTTGGCCCCCGGTTGAATGGATCACGACCATGTCGACGGCCTGCTTGCGCGCGCCGCCCCGGCTGCGTGCGGCAGAACTTGGCACGCAGAGGTGCAGCGCGAGGGCCGCCACCCCGGCGACGATGGATCTGCGACTGGCCAGGGCGTTAAAACCAGTAGTCCGCGACACAGCGGCCGTCGCGCGGCAGGTCGTCAAACGTGTTCAGCCCGTCAAAATGGTCAATCGGAATCTGCGCGACGGCTTCGGGCTCCGCAAGACGCAGGTTCACGGCGATTCGCACGCGCCCCTCGCTGTCCTTCTGCCGTCCGCGCCAAAACGCCACGCAACCGCACGCCGGGCAGAAGTGGAATTCCAGCGCACTGCCGCGCACATACGCCTGTGTCTTGCCCGAGACCTTGATGCCTTCGTTTTCGTAGTCGTAGGCCCAGAGCACGCCATAGCGCCGGCACGCGGTGCAGTTGCACGCAGTTGCACCGTCCGGCTGCCCTTCAAACTGCCATCGAACCTCGCCGCAAAGACAGGACCCTTGAATCATGTCAGCCTCACCTCCCGTTGCACGCCGATCATAAAACCTCATCCACGTGGCCGGCAGCAGTGCCGTGCCACACTCGCTGCACTGCCTGGCACAGCAGGCCACCCGACCCCGGATGCCCCTCATGACCCACGCCATTGCACCCAGCCACGCCGCCTCGCCTGCCGCACCCGCGGCGCGTTCGCCGGACCCCTTGCTGAGCGCGCCGCTGCTGCCCACCCTGCTGCGTTTTGCGCTGCCCAACATGGTGGCAATGCTCGCCACGGCGCTCGCGGCGATTGCCGAAACGACTTACGTCGGCAGCTTCGGCGTCGGATCGCTGGCCGGCATGGCGCTGGTGTTTCCGTTCGTCATGTTCCAGGCCATGCTGTCGGCCGGCGCGATGGGCGGCGGCGTCTCGTCTGCGATCAGCCGGGCCTTCGGCGCGCGCGAGCCGGCGCGCGCGAATGCACTCGCGGTGCACGCGGTGTGGATCGGCGTGTGCGCCGGCTTGGTCTACATGGTCGTGATGCTTGCGTTCGGGCCGGCGCTGTTCGCCGCGCTCGGCGGCAAGGATGAGGCCTTGCACCAGGCAGTCGCGTATTCGAACGTCGCGTTTCTCGGCTCGGTGTTCGTCTGGCTCGTGAACACGCTCTCGTCGGTGATCCGCGGCTCGGGCAACATGAAGGTGCCTTCGGTCACGCTGTTCATCGTTGCCGCGGGCCAGGTGCTGATCGGCGGCGCGCTCGGCCTGGGTTGGGGGCCGCTGCCGCGCCTGGGAATGGCCGGCGTCGCGGCGGGAACGGTCGCGGCCTTTGCGCTCGGCGCGGGCTTTCTGCTGTTCCACCTGCTGACGGGCCGCGCGCGCGTGCAGTTGCGGCTGCGCGCCACACCGTTGCAATGGGCACTTGCGCGCGACATCCTCAAGGTCGGCGCGCTGGCGTGCATCTCGCCGCTGCAAACCGTGCTCACAATTCTCATCGTGACGCGCCTGGTCGCGCATTTCGGGACCGACGCACTCGCCGGTTACGGCATCGGCACCCGGCTCGAATTTCTGCTCGTGCCGATTGCATTTGCGATCGGCGTCGCGTCGGTCCCGCTGGTGGGCATGGCGATCGGTGCCGGTGACGTGGCGCGCGCCCGTCGCGCCGCGTGGACCGCCGCCGCCCTGGCCACCGGTCTGCTCGGCGCACTCGGGCTGATCGTGACCGTCGCACCCGACCTGTGGACGACGCAATTCACGCAAGACCCTGCCGTGCTCGCAGCAGCCGCGCTCTACTTCCGCTGGGCCGGGCCGTGCTATGGCCTGTTCGGCCTCGGCCTGTGCCTGTACTTCTCGTCGATGGGCGCCGGCAAAGTAGGCGGCCCGGTGCTCGCCGGCACCTTGCGCCTCGTGCTGGTGGCCGCAGGCGGCTGGGCGCTCGCCCTCGCGCAGGCGCCGCCGTGGACCATCTTCGCACTGGTGGCGCTGGCGATGGCCGCTTACGGTCTGGCAAGCGTCGTGGCGGTTCGGCTGACACCCTGGGGCACACCACGCTGAACCCTTGGAAGGGCCGCGGGTTTGCACAAGTGTCGGTACGCACGATCTACCGCGATATCGGTGACGGCGGCAAGACCTGGAAGGAGAGCTGGGTGATGCACTGGGTGCGCGCGTGAACGCAACGGCGGCGCCAGCGCCCCGCGGTCAAACTCTCATTGACAGCTGCCGATGAATCCCAAACACTCGCCGGCAATCCGCCGAGACCGACGCCTCGCCTCGCGCGCTTGTCCCATTCACCAACCAGGAAAGCAACCATGCGCAAGGTACTTCATTCAGTTCTGGGAATGTTCGCCACGTTGGCGATGCTCGCCGGCTGCGCCACGCCTCTCAGCCCGGACGCGGGCAAACAAGGCCAGATCGAAGTGCTGTGGCTGGGCAACGCGGCAATGCGCATCACGACGGTCGCCGGCAAGGTGATCCTGATCGACCCCTTCCTCACCAACAACCCGAAGACGCCGGCGCAATACAAGAACCTCGATGCGCTGGGCAA
>JBEBHW010000847.1:0-1454 GCA_040081145.1 Burkholderiaceae bacterium | reverse complement strand
CGCGCGCCACGTCGAGGTGGTCCGCAAACCGTTCTGCTTGCCTTCGCTCGGCGGCGTCAACCTCGACCCGGGCATCGCGGCACCCGAAGCGGCACGCTTCACGCGATCCGAGGGCGACGGAGACGGCGGGTCGTTCTACCAGGCGCACTTCTACGTGAACCCGGTTCTGTACTGGCTCGAGGTCGTGACTGATTTCCCGTGCCTGGAGCGGGGCAGCTTCGACCTCGCGTACATGACCGAACTCGATCCGCTGTGGAACGACGACGAACTGACGCTGCTGCTGAACCCCGATGCCGTGCTGTTCGCGAACCCGATCGCCGTCGCCGCGTGTGCGGCCGACTGCGTGGCCTCCACGCTCGGCTTCGGACTCAACTCTTTGTTCTGGTGCGCCGGCTGCCAGGGCGGTATCTACCCGATGGATGGCCAGGTGCCGTACCACATGGGTGGCGTTCGCACGGCAGCGCTGCTCGGCCAGCGCCTCACCGCCAAGATGCATCGCGAATTGATCGCCTGGGGCTGGCATGGCACCCGAGGCCTGTGCGGTCCGTATCTCGATCCGATCATGGACAAGACGGCCTACAAGACCCAGCTCATCTATCCCATTCCCGCCACCGACAAGATCGACGGCAAGTGCTGCCAACCGTTTGGCCGAACCACCGTGCTGTGGGGCGCGGGCAAGGAGTACCCGGTTCGCGGCGAAGACTTCGCGTTCATGCTGTTCAGGAAGAGGAACTGCTGTGTGGGGTTCTGATCGCTCCAGGGCTGCAAGTGCGAGTGCGAGTGCGAGTGCGAGTGCGAGCCTGCGCGTCGCGTCATCCGCCGCCATGGTCGTCGCCGTTGCAATCGTGCTGGTGCCGAACCAGATCCGCGCGCAGCCCGCTCACCCGCCGATCACCGCGGATGACATTTCTCGTGCGGCAAAGAGCCAGCCCGTCATCACCGACGAGGACATCGACAAGGCCGCGAAGAAACATCGCATGCCCACCGAATCGGAACTGGCGCGCATTCCCGTTCCGTCCGCCCCCAAGCTCGACGCCCTGCCCCAGCCTCGCGTGCAGCGCCAGATCGATCTCGGTGCCATCGCGCGCGGCTTCGAGACCATGGGGCAGCCAACGCCGGGCTCGCCATTTCAAGCCAACGGCCCTTCCCTGCTGGTGTTCGTGAGTTTCGCCATGCCCGAGCCGACGCTAAGTCGCCTCGTCGACCAGGCGAGCCGCTGCGGCGCGACGCTGGTGCTGCGCGGTCTCATTGACGGCTCGCTTCAGCAAACGGTGCTGCGCGCCCAGCGCCTCATCGGTCAGCGCCAAGTGGGGTTTCAGATCGATCCTCAGGTGTTCGACCGGTTTTCGGTTGCCGCCACGCCGACCTTCGTTCTTCTCAAAGCCGGTGCTTCGCCAGCGCCTTGCGCGGCCGGGACCTGCTTCGCGTCTAACCAGTTCGTTTCGGCCGCAGGC
>JBEBHW010000179.1:0-7035 GCA_040081145.1 Burkholderiaceae bacterium | reverse complement strand
TGGCCGGCGCATATGACGATGCTGTCGACCTCGAGCAAACGCGGCTCGCCGTTCACGCGCAGGTGCAGCCCGGCGTCGTCGATGCGCTCGTAGGTGCAGCCGCTGAGCGTGCGCAGGCCGCGCCGCTCCAACTGCGCACGCAGCGCCCAGCCGGTGGACAAGCCGAGCGTGCGGCCGGGCTTGTGCGGCTTGCGTTGCAGCAGCGTCACTTCGCGCCGGCGCGGCGGCGTTGCGGCAGGCTTCAGGCCGCCGGGTGCTGCGGGCGAGATGTCGACGCCCCACTCGGCGTGAAAGCTCGCGAGCGCGCTTTCGCTCGGCTGCGCGGGCGGCTGGGCAGCGTCGTGCAGGAGAAATTCGGCAACGTCAAAGCCGATGCCCCCTGCACCGACGATGGCGACGCGCCGGCCCGCCTGCTTGCGCCCCGAGAGTAGATCGGCGTAGCCCAGCACGCTCGGGTGATCCATGCCTTCGATCTGCGGCTGGCGCGCACGCACGCCGGTGGCCACGATAACGCGGTCGAATTTCCCGGCCACCAGTTGCGCAGCACGCGGGCGCGCGCCCAGGTGCAATTCGATTGCGCTTTGCGCAACGCCCACGCGGAAGTAGCGCAACAGCTCGTCGAACTCCTCTTTGCCGGGCACGGCGCGCGCCAAATTGAGTTGCCCGCCGATTTGCGCCGCGCCTTCGAAGAGCGCCACTTTGTGGCCCTGCTGCGCTGCGGTGACCGCACACGCGAGGCCCGCCGCACCGGCACCGACCACTGCAACACGCTGCCGTGTCCCGCTGCTGCGAATCTGCGAAAACTCCAGTTCGCGGCCGGCGCGGGGGTTCACGAGGCAGGTCGCCGGCCGATCCGAAAAAATGTAGTCCAGGCACGCCTGGTTGCAGGCGATGCAGGTGTTGATGGTGTCGGCGCGGCCCTGCTCGGCCTTGCGCATGAACTCAGCGTCAGCCAGAAACGGCCGCGCCATCGACACCATGTCGGCGTCACCGCTGGCCAGGATGCCTTCGGCGATCTCCGGCGTGTTGATGCGGTTCGACGCGATCACCGGAATCGACACCGCGCGCTTCACACGCGCCGCAGCGAAGCGCCACGCGGCGCGCGGCACGACGTAGGCGATCGTCGGGATTCGCGCCTCGTGCCAGCCGATGCCGGTGTTGATGACATCCGCTCCCGCCGCTTGCACGGCTTGCGCCAAGGCGATCACCTCGCTCGCGGGAGCGCCGTCTTCCACGAGGTCGAGCGCGGAAATCCGGTACATCAGCAGGCACTGCGCGCCCAGGCGCGCGCGGATGCGGCGCACGATCTCCACCGGGAAACGATGCCGGTTCTCGATGCTGCCGCCGAATTCATCGACACGGTCATTCGCGCGCGGCACGGTGAACTGGTTGATGAGGTAACCCTCGGAGCCCATCACTTCCACGCCGTCGAAGCCCGCACGCTGCGCGAGTTCGGCGCAGCGCACAAAGTCTTCGATCGTCTGCCACACGTCGGGCGTGGCCAGCGCACGCGGCACGCGCGGGTTGATGCGCGAAGGGATCGCCGACGCCCCCACCGGTTGCGCGATCTTCGCGTAACGCCCCGGGTGCAGCACCTGCAGGATGATCTTGCCGCCGTGGTCGTGCACGGCTTGCGGAATCGGCTTCAGCGCGTCGGCTTGTTCCGGCGTGGCGAGCAAGGGTCCGGTTTGATCGATTCGCGCGTCCAGGTTGGGCGCGTAGCCGCCGGTGACGATCAAGCCCGCGCCGCCGCGCGCGCGCTCGGCGTAGAACAGGGTGAGGCGTTCGACGGCACGATCCATGTGCTCCAGGCGCGTGTGCATCGACCCCATCAGGGCGCGGTTGCGCAAGCGGTGCGCGCCGATCTGGAGCGGCGCGAGCAGGGTCGGAAACGTGGTGCGCACCAGCACTCCTCCGAGGTGAATTCGCTTCTAACTAACGTCTGTTCGGTGACTTCGATGATACAGTGGCTTCGAAGGTCCCCAAGGAGTGAGATGTCCGCAGTTGCCCCCGCTGCCGTGCCCGATACAGCGCCTGACCTGGCGCAATACCTCGCGCCCGCACGCTACGTCGACAGCGACCACCCGGCGGTGATAGCGTTTGCACGTTCGCACGCGAACGAAGCGATGGCCGCGCGCGACATCGCGGTCAAGCTCTACTATGCGGTGCGCGATCAGTTTCGCTACGACCCGTACAACCTGGACGTTTCGGAACACGGCCTCAAGGCGAGCACGGTGTTAGAGACCGGGCGCGGCTTCTGCATTCCCAAGGCGGTGCTGATGGCCGCCGCGTCGCGCGTGCTCGGCGTTCCGGCACGGCTGGGTTATGCCGATGTGCGCAACCACCTGACGAGCCCGAAGCTGCATGAAATGATGGGCAGCGACCTGTTCGTCTTTCACGGCTACGCCGAGATGTGGATCGACTCACGCTGGGTGAAGGCCACCCCGTCGTTCAACCGGACGCTGTGCGACAAAGCCGGCATCCTGCCGCTCGAGTTCGACGGGCGCAACGACTCCATCTTCCATCCGTTCGACTCGGTCGGGCGGCGCCACATGGAATACGTGAAGCAGCGTGGCCATTTCGCCGACCTTCCCCGTGAGGCGCTGCTCGCCGCGTTTCGCGAGCAGTACCCGACGTTCTCGCGCTGGGGGCCGCAAGGCACGGCGTCGGACTTCGAGCGCGACGTGGAAAAGAGCGTCCGACGCGACTGAGCTGCGCGCGCGACGCGAACGCTGAAGCGTTCGCCTTTCGAGCCGCCCGGCATGGCTGGCGTACACGCCACCCGAATAGCCCGGCGTCAGGCCTGAAACCCGAGCTGGCGCGCCGCCAGCTCGCGCATCACTTCTTCGGTGCCGCCGCCAATCGCATTGACCTTCACTTCGCGGTAGATGCGCTCAACCGTCACGCCACGCATGAAACCCATGCCGCCGTGCAGCTGCACTGCGGCGTCGGCGCAAAACGCGAGCGTCTGCGTCGCCTGGTTCTTCAGCAGGCAAATTTCGCCCACCGGAGCGTCGCCCTGCTCGACGCGCCACGTCAACAACTCGAGCAGCGCCTGCGTCGCCTCGATGCGCATCGCCATGTCCGCGAGTTTGTGGCGCGTGACCTGCTGGTCGATGAGTTTGCCGCCGAACATTTCACGCTGGCGCGACCAGGCGAGCGCTTCGTCCTGACACACGCGCGCAAAGCCGTTTGCGCCTGCGGCCAGGAAGATGCGCTCGCGGTTGAAGTTGCGCATCACCGCCTTGAAGCCCTCATTTTCCGCGCCGATCAGGTGCTGCGCTGGGACGCGACAGTCGTCAAAGAACAGCGCCGCCGTGTCGGAGCTGTGCCAGCCCATCTTCTGCAGCGGCGTCTGCGTGAAGCCGGGCGTGCCCTTTTCGATGAGCAACAGCGACACGCCGCCCGCCCCGGCGCCGCCCGTGCGCACCGCGACGCTATAAAAATCGGCGCGCACGCCCGACGTGATGAAGGTCTTCGAGCCGTTCACGACGAAGTGCGCGCCGTCGCGCCGCGCCGTGGTCTGCAGGTTCGCTACGTCGGAGCCACCCGAAGGTTCAGTGATCGCCAGCGCGCTGATTCGCTCGCCGCGCAATACCGGCGGCAGCACCTTGCGCTTGAGTTCTTCGGAGCCCCCATTGACGATGGGCGGGCAGCCTATCGTGTGCGACATCAGGCTTGCCGGCACACCGCCCGCGCCGCAGCGCGCCAGCTCCTGCGCGGCGATGACGCTCATGAACAAGTCGCCGTCATTGCCGCCGTACTCCTGCGGGAAACCCAGGCCGAGCAAGCCGATGTCAGCGGCCTTTCGATAGAGCTCTCGCGGAAACTCACCCGCCGCTTCCCAGGCCTCGACGTTGGGCGTGATCTCGCGCGCGACGAAGCGGCGCAATGCGTCGCGAAAGGCGTCGTGCTCGGCGCTGTAGAACGGGCTGCGGGACGGGACGGCGCTCATGCAGCTATTGTGTCGTGCCGGCGCAAAATCGCCGCGACGAGCAATCGATCCTTCCACCCACTGCCCCCTGGAGACCCGCATGGCCCGCAAGAGCACACCGATCCGATCCGACATCGCCTGGAGCACGCCCGACCGAATCGAGGTGCACGGCCAGAGCCTGCCCGATGCGCTGCTGGGCCACATCAACCTGGGCGACATGGCGTTCCTGCTGCTCGTCGGCCGCCGGCCGACGCCGCAGGAATCGGTGCTGTTCAACGCGGTGGCCGTGACGCTCGTCGAACACGGCATCACGCCGAGTTCACTGGCGGCGCGCCTCACTTACGCGGGTGCGCCCGAAGCGCTGCAAGCGGCGGTAGCGGCAGGACTTTGCGGCCTGGGAACTGTCTTCGTCGGCACGACGGAGGGCACGGCGAAAATGCTCTATGAGGCACTGCCGCTGGGAACGAAAGGGACGGCGCGCGCGGACCTGGAGCGAATCGCGCGCGACACCGTCGCGGCATTTCGCGCGCGTGGGCAAATCGTCCCCGGCCTGGGCCACCCGGTGCACAAACCCATCGACCCGCGCACACCGCGCCTGTTCCAGCTCGCCCAGGAGAACGGGTTCAGCGGCGACTACATCGCGCTGGAGCAACTGATCTGCGCCGAGGCGCAGCGCGTCACCGGCAAAATCTTACCCATCAACGCCACCGGCGCGATCGGCTCCATCTGCTGCGAGCTGGGATTGCCGTGGCAGATCGTGCGCGGCATCGGCGTGTTCGCCCGCGCCATCGGCCTGGTGGGCCACATCCTGGAGGAGAGCAGGAACCCGATTGCGCTGGAGGTATGGCAGCGCGTGGAGGATGAGGCGAGTGCGCATGTGAGGCCGGGGGCTTGAAGCCTGTCGTTCGCCCCGACATCTCGCTACCAAGGCGCGAGCGGGACCGGCGCTACGAATCCGCCGGCAAGCCCGCAGCCCGACGCCCGCGGCGAGTAGGCTCCTTCAGGTTGGCCGGCTCGCCGATTCACCCAGATCCGCAGCAATCAACCTGAACTGCTCCAGCGCCGCTTCCAGGTCGTCCACGATTTCCTGTGCGATGACATCGGGCGGCGGCAGATTGTCGCTGTCGGCCAGCGTCTCGTCGCGCAACCAGAAGATGTCCAGGCTCGCCTTGTCGCGCGCCATGAGTTCGTCCACTTCATAGCCACGCCAACGCCCGTCCGGGCGGCGGCCTGAGGCGGAGTCCGCCTCAGGCGCCCACGTCGGCGTGCGGTCAAATCGGTTCGCCGGGTTGTACAGGCGCACGAATTCGTCGAGGTCTGGGCGCGATAAGGGATTGGTCTTCAGCGTGAAGTTAGCGGCCATCGGGCAGAAAGGATCTCAAACCGGCAATGGTAAGGGTCTGTCCGGTGTCCTGAAAGCTGCGGACAACACCGCTTGCCGAAGCGCCTGCGCGCGCTTCAGGTTGGCATCGACCTCGGCCTCGACTTCGCGGACGATGGATGGGCGGCGGTCGACTTCGGCGACGATGCGGTGTTGTTCGGCAAGGGGCGGTATCGGGACGCGGATGCGCTTGATCAGAGTGCCGTTGAGCCCAGGCCGCGTTTGCCCCTGAATTGATCCAAGGAGTTGCGCCCTGACGTCCCTTGCGCCTCGAAGCGCGATGCCAACGTACTCAGGCAACGCGACGGCACGATCGACCGTGATGCGATAGACGTGCTTCGTGATGAGGGCCGGCTCGATGTTCTCCGGTAGCACGCACACGCGACCCACTGTTGCCATCACCGTTATGAGAACGTCCTGCGGTCGGGCGCGGTACTTCTCCAGGTCTGCGAACTTTGATTCACTGATCCGGTGACTGGCACCTATCGAATACGCGCCGTCCTGCACGTTGTCGATGCCGATCACGAGTTTGCCGCTTTCCTGGAATTCCGAGTGCAGCAAATTGCTCCCGAACGGGCCACTTTGGATTGATCGTGGTTCGCGCGAAGCAAGCTCCTCGATGGTCAATCGGCGCCAGCCACCCGGCTCTCCGCGCTCGGGCGAACCTTGGCCTTCAATGTCGAGCTGTCCGCTGGTGACTGATTGAAGGACGGCTCCCTTGTAGCGCTTAAGGTTGGCCTTGACGCGCTGTAGGTTGGCGACGGCTTCGTCGAGGCGGGAGAACTGCTTTTCGATCTCGGCGACGATCTTGTGTTGCGCGTCGAGACTAACCATCGCAATCTCGAAGTCGAGCAACGCTTTCGTGTCGACTGATGCGACCGTTGTGCCGTGCTTGGAGCACACTTTCAAGATGCGTTGACTGGCGCCACGCACCGCATGAGCCACGTACTTCGGCGAAACACCCGCTTTCGGCAACAGGGCCTTCAAGTCTTGATTGATCGTCACCGGCAGCTTGGTCACGGCCACCGGAAACGTGTGCGCGAGGATGCCGCTTCGAGTGACAAAGAGGACGGAGCCAGCCGGCACAATCGACACCCTGCCGTCTGCGAGTGCCTGGTCCGTGATTCGATCCTCTGACGAAGCAATCTCATCGACCTTCATGTCCTTCGGCGAAACCCAGGGAACGGTGCCGTTGTCCCAGTAGGCCGAGTTGGCCTTTGACGGCGTGTTGCCGCCACTCCACTCGCCAAGATCGCGAAGCGGCGTCATGGTGACACCGCTCACGCCGCCAACTCCCGATTCAACTCCTCAATCACCTTCGGCAACTCCGCCCCGAAAAACGGATGCACCCGCCCCAGCCCGCCCTGCTGGCTGAACGGCGGCAAATCGAAGTCGTCGATCTCCAGACCCAAGCTGGCCGCGATGGGGTCGCCCATCGCTTGAAGTCGGCCGCGCTTGTCGCGCGACTCAGAGCTCATGGCCGCGAGAGCAGTTGCCCGAGCCTGGCGCGCAAGGGCTCGAGGTGGGTCTCGATGACGCCCCAGACGAGCTTGTTGTCCACCGTGGCGTAGCCATGGATGAGGATGTTGCGAAACGCCACCACACGCGAGAGTTCGTTGACGGTCGCAGCCGTGCTCGGGTCCGTGCGGGCAAGCCGATTCAGGGCCTCGCCGATGATCTCGAACTGGCGCTCCACGGCCGAGCGCAGGTATTCGTCCTG
>JBEBHW010000178.1:0-7038 GCA_040081145.1 Burkholderiaceae bacterium | reverse complement strand
GCTTCGGGAACCGGCGCGTGGGAGGCGGCGCTCGTCAATACGCTGAGCCCGGGCGACACCGTGTTGATGTACGAAACCGGCCACTTCGCCGCGTTGTGGCACAAGCTCGGCGCGCGCCTCGGACTCAACTGCGAAGTGCTCGCCTACGCGGGCGCCGACGACATGCTGCCGAACGCGCCGAGCTGGCGGCGCGGCGTGCAGGCCGACATGATCGAAGCGCGGCTGCGCAAAGACACGCAGAAGGCGATCAAGGCGGTCTGCGTCGTGCACAACGAAACGTCGACCGGCGTGACCTCCGACATCGCCGCCGTGCGCAAGGCGATCGACGCCGCCGGCCACCCTGCCTTGTTGATGGTCGACACGATTTCCGGCCTGGCGTGCGCCGACTACCGCCACGACGAGTGGGGCGTCGACGTGAGCATCAGCGGCTCGCAAAAAGGCCTCATGCTGCCGCCCGGCATCAGCTTCAACGCGCTGTCGCCGCGCGCGATGGAAGCCGCCAAGACAGCCAGGCTGCCGCGCTCCTTCTTCGCCTGGGATGAAATCGTCGAGATGAACCGGTCCGGCTACTGGCCCTACACGCCCAACACCAATTTGCTCTACGGCCTGCACGAGGCGCTGGACATGATCCGCGCTGAAGGGCTGCCCACCGTGTTTGCGCGCCACCAGCGCTGGGCAGCGGGCGTGCGCGCCGCCGTCACGGCGTGGGGCTTGCCGATTCAGTGCGCCGACGAAGGCGTGGCCTCACCGGTGCTCACCGGCGTGATCATGCCCAGGGGCCTGGACGCCGACGCCGTGCGCAGCCTGATCTACGAACGCTTCGACATGTCGCTGGGCACGGGCCTGGGCAAGATCAAGGGGCGCATGTTCCGCATCGGCCACCTGGGCGACAGCAACGACCTGACGCTGCTCGGCACGCTGGCGGGTTGCGAGATGGGACTGAAGCTTGCCGGCGTCAGAATCGCCGGCAGCGGCGTGCAGGCCGCGATGGAGCACTTCGCCAAGCCGCCGGTTGTGCAGGCGATTCAACAAGCGGCCTGAGCCTGGCGCTTGCCATTACTGGAACCCAGGAGAAGCTCATGCAACGACGAACCCTCATCCAAGCCGCAGGCGCCACGGCGGTCAGCCTCGGCGTGCCGCACCTGCTCGCGCAGGAATGGCCCAATGCGCCGGTGCGCATCGTCGTCGGCTTTCCGCCCGGCGGCGGCACCGACGCGCTGGCACGTGTCGTGGGCGCCAAACTGGGTGACATGTGGAAGCAGCAAGTGATCGTCGAAACCAAGGCCGGTGTGGCAGGTGTGTTGGCGGCCGAGTACATGGCGCAGCAACCCGCCGACGGAAGCAGCTTGATGATGGCGCACATCAACAGCCACGGCCTGGCGCCCAGCCTGCAACCCAAGCTGCGCTACAACGCCGAGCGCGACTTCACGCCCATCGTGATGGTGGGTGTGACGCCCAACCTGCTGATCTGCAATACCAGTCAACCGGCGAAGACGGTCAAGGAGATCGTCGCGCTGTGCAAGGCCAAGCCCGGCAGCGTCAGTTTCGGCTCGGCCGGCCAAGGCTCGGCGCAACACCTGACGTTGGAGATGTTCAAGCTGCGCGCCGGCATCGACGCGCTGCACATCCCCTACAAGGGCAGCGGACCGATGTTGACCGACCTGATCGGCGGCCAGATCCAGTACAGCTTCGACACGATGACGGCGGCCACACCCCACGTGAAGGGCGGCCGTGCGTTGGCGCTAGCGCAGACGCGCCTCAAACGCGCCAAGGGTCACCCCACGGTGCCGACAATGCACGAAGAAGGGTTCGACGGCTTCGAGGCCACCACCTGGTACGGGCTGGCGGGGCCGGGCAAGTTGCCGGCGAACATCGTGCAGAAAGTGAACCGCGACGTGAATACCGTGCTGGCAATGCCCGACGTGCAGGCGCAGCTCGAAACCTATGGCGCGGAAGACGGAGGTGGGTCGGCGGAAAAGTTTGCCCAGTTCATGCGCGACGAAATCGCGAAGTGGGCGAAGGTGGTGAAAGACGGCAACGTCAAGGTCGACAGCTGAGCAACCGGCATCCCGGCGCTTTCGCCGGGATGACTCGGGAAACTAAGGTGGTTGGTGCGGCTCAGCTGCGCGCCGGTGCGCTTGCCGCGGCGGGCACGACGGCCGGTGCACGAACCACCCGTGTCTTGCCGCCCGTGGTGATCAGAATCACCGGCTCGCCCGCCGCAAAGATCTCGCCGCCCTTGGCCTGCACGAGCGTGCGGCGCTCGCCGTTTTTCAGCTGCAACAGGATCTCGACCGCGTCTTCTTTGGTGGCCGCGCGCTCAAAGGCATTGCCGATCACGGCACCGGCCACCGCAGCGAGCACGCCGACGATCTGCGCTTCACGGCGGTTGCCGATCGTGCTGCCTGCGATGCCGCCGACCACGCCGCCAGCGGCGGCGCCACCGCCCGTCTGGTTGCCGTCCACGACGACCGGGCGGACCGAGAGCACGGTCGCGTCTTGAACTTGCGACAGGCGCTGCGCGTCGCCTTTCTGGATCACGTCGGGGTTCGTCGTGGTACACGCCGCGAGGGCCAGCGCGGCGGCTGCAATAAACAATGACTTCATAGGGATTCTCCAACTCAAGTGACTGAACCGCGGGTCGGTTCGCAGGTCGATGCGCCATGGTACGCCGCCCGCATGAGGCGAGCTTTGCACGGCGTGTAAAGAACCTTGTCGCCAGCCAACTCCTGCGCGCCGAGACGCTCCAGTCGGGCGTGAACTCTAAGCGTGCAAGCGGCTGTGCCGTGGCACGCTTGCGAGCAGAAACTCCATCTGATCGGCCAGGATGCGCCGGCCGCGCAGGATCATGTCTTCGTGCAGGCTCGGCACGTAGGGCAGGTACAGCAGCGACATGCGCGCTTCTTCGGGCAGGCGATTGCCCTTGCGGCCGTTGCACGGGCGGCACGCCGTGATGCAGTTCATCCACGTATCGCCGCCGCCGCGCGAGGTGGGAACGATGTGCTCGCGAGTCAGGTCGTCCCCGTGCGCCGTGCAGCCGCAGTAGGCGCAGACCTGCCGGTCGCGGGAAAACAACTTGGGGTTGCTCAACGCCGGCGTCTGGCGCCAAGCCCGGCTGGGCACCGCGCCGCGCACCGCGATGATGGGGTGCACTTCGATGCGCGACTGCAAGCCGGTGCGTCGCTGCGTGCCGCCGCGCAGCACGTAGTGCGTCTGGCCGAGCGTCCACGCGACACCGTCGCTGGCGTAGATCACGGCCGCTTCCTTGGCCGAAATCCAAGCCTGCGGGCGGCCGGACATGTCGAGTTGCAGGACTTCCACGATGGACGGAGCGTAATGCATTCTTGGGGGTGGGCTCAAGATCCGGCAACAAGGCCTCGGCCGCGCGCCGCGCCGACCCCGGTAAGGTGGGCGCCCCCCGTGCGACTGTGCTTCTGGGGACAAATGCCTAATAAAGACCCGCCGCACGCTGCCCGAATTGCGCCGAAATCTGCAAAATAGCACGACCGTTCGATTTGGCCTCTCTTCAGATTCGATCCCTTTCCCTCGTGGCACAAACTTCCATGGCATTGCGCGGCTCCGGCGGGGCTGCGGCGCGCGCCTCGCGTGCCTTGTTCAAGGGGCAGCAGACGCGCGCTGCGATCCTCGATACCGCCTTGAGCCTGGCCGCTCACAAGGGCCTGGAGGGCTTGTCGATTGGCGCTATCGCCGAGACGACGGGAATGAGCAAGTCCGGCGTCTTTGCCCACTTCGGTTCGCGCGAGGACTTGCAGATTGCGGTGCTGCGCGAGTACCACGCCCGCTTCGAAGAAGAGGTATTCACACCGACCCTTGATGCGCAGCGCGGCCTGCCGCGTTTGCGCGCGCTGTTCGACCGGTGGCTGCGGCGCGTCTCGACGGAAATCGACTCGGGATGCATCTACATCAGCGGCGCCGTCGAGTTCGACGACCGGCCTGGCCAAGTGCGCGACGCGCTCGTGGCGATGGTGCAGACCTGGCAGCAGGCCTTGGAGCGTGCGATCCGACTGGCAATCGAGGTCGGCCATTTGCGCGCCGACACCGACCCCGCGCAACTGCTGTTCGACATCCACGGCGTGATCCTCGCGCTGCACCATGACGCAAGGTTCCTGCGCTCTGCCGGCGCAGCAGGACGAGCACGTTTTGCGCTCGAGCGACTCCTGGCTCACCACACGACAAACCTCGCCGATTCGGCAGCAC
Organism: Burkholderiaceae bacterium; assembly: GCA_040081145.1. Lineage (GTDB taxonomy): Bacteria > Pseudomonadota > Gammaproteobacteria > Burkholderiales > Burkholderiaceae_C > JAEMQF01. The sequence continues at coordinate 2,820 of JBEBHW010000178.1, read as the reverse complement.
CGCTTGCCGTAGCGAGGCCAGGCAAACGCCAGGCCTGACCGATCGCGAACGGCGGCACGACCCCCATCACCCCATCCACCCGAACGAAAGCGAAGAGCCATGCCTCACTACACCCCCCCGCTTCGCGACATGAAGTTCGTGCTTCACGAACTCTTGGGCGTCACCGACGAGCTGAAGGCCCTGCCCAAACACGCCGACATCGACGCCGACACGATCGATGCCGTGCTCGAAGAAGCGGGCAAGTTCGCCGCCGAAGTGCTGGCGCCGCTGAACCTCGGCGGCGACACCCAAGGCTGCACGCTGGACCCGGTGACGCACGAGGTGCGCACGCCGCAGGGCTTCAAGGAGGCTTACGTCAAATTCGTCGAAGGCGGCTGGCCGGCACTCAGCGCCGACCCGGCATTCGGCGGCCAGGGCCTGCCGCACGTCGTGAACCAGTGTTTCTTCGAAATGTTGAATGCGGCGAACCAGGCATGGACGATGTACCCGGGCCTGTCGCACGGCGCTTATGCGGCCTTGAGCGCACATGGTTCGCCGGCGCAGCAGCAGATGTACTTGCCTAAGCTGACGAGCGGCGAGTGGACCGGCACGATGTGCCTGACCGAAGCGCACTGCGGCACCGATCTGGGCCTGCTGCGAAGCAAGGCCGAGCCCCAGCCCGATGGCAGCTACAAGATCACCGGCAACAAGATCTTCATCTCGGCTGGCGAGCACGACATGGCGCAGAACATCGTGCACTTGGTGCTTGCACGCCTGCCCGACGCGCCGGCGGGCTCCAAAGGCATCTCGCTGTTCGTCGTGCCCAAATTTCTGCCCAGCGCGAACGGCAGCCTGGGCGCACGCAACAGCGTGTACTGCGGCGGCCTGGAACACAAAATGGGCATCCACGGCAACGCCACGGCGCAGATCGTAATGGACGGCGCAACGGGGCAAATGGTGGGCCAGCCCAACAAGGGACTGGCGGCGATGTTCATCATGATGAATGCGGCGCGCATCGGCGTGGGCATGCAGGGCCTGGGCCTCACCGAAGTCGCCTACCAGAACGCCGTGACCTACGCGAAAGACCGCATCCAGATGCGCGCGCTGTCGGGGCCGAAAAACCCCGACAAGCCCGCCGACGCGATCATCAACCACCCCGACGTGCGCAAGATGCTTCTCACGGCGCGCGCTTACGCGGAAGGTGGCCGCGCGTTCGCGATGTGGACGACGCTCGCGATCGACAAGGAGCTGGGCAGCGAGGATGCCGACGAGCGCGCCGAGTGCGCCGACATGGTCGCGCTGCTGACGCCGATTTTCAAGGCCTTCCTCACCGACAACGCGTGGATCGCCACCTCGCACTGCATGCAGGTGTTCGGTGGCCACGGCTACATCAAGGAATGGGGCATGGAGCAGTTCGTTCGCGACTCGCGAATCAACATGATTTACGAAGGCACGAACACGATACAGTCGCTCGACTTGCTGGGCCGCAAGGTGCTCGGCGACAACGGCAAGAAGTTGAAGAAGTTCGGCAGGATGGTCGCCGAGTTCATCGAAGAAGAGGGCGTGAATGAGGCGATGCAGGAGTTCGTGAATCCGCTCGCCGACCTGGGCGACAAGGTGACCAAACTCACCACGGAGCTGGGCATGAAGGCATTCCAGAACGCTGACGAAGTGGGCGCTGCCGCCGTGGATTACCTGCGCGTGTGCGGCCACTTGGTGTTCGCCTACTTCTGGGCGCGCATGGCCAAGGTGGCGCTGGCCAAACTGGACAGCGGCGACCCGTTCTACAAGGCCAAGCTGGCGACGGCACGCTTCTACTTCGCCAAGCTCCTGCCCGAGACCGCAGGCCTGATCCGCAGCGCGCGCGCAGGCCTTGCGCCGCTGATGGAGATGGAAGAAGCACTGTTTTGAAACGAGGAGACCCGAGATGCTGAAACTTGCAATCACCGCAATCGCAGCCTTTGCGCTGCACGCCGCCGCATTCGCCCAAGCCACGCCGGTGGGGTTGTGGAAGACGATCGACGACGAAACCAAGCAAGAGAAGTCGCTGGTGCGAATCGGCGATGCAGGAGGCATCCTCACCGGTAAGGTGGAGAAGATCGCCGACCCGACGAAGCAGGACTCGAAGTGCGACCAATGCAGCGACGAGCGCAAAGAAAAACCGGTGGTCGGCATGGTCATCATTCGCAATGCCAAACAAAGCGCCGACGACAAGGAAGTGTGGGACGGCGGCGACATCCTCGACCCGAACAACGGCAAGGTCTACAAGCTGCGCCTGAAGCCGATGGACGGTGGCAAGGCGCTCCAGGTGCGCGGCTACATCGGCCCGTTCTTCCGCAACCAGACGTGGCTGCGCGTGGAGTGACCATGATGATGCGATTTCAAGTGCGCAAGGTCGCGGTGCTCGGCGCCGGCGTGATGGGGGCGCAGATTGCTGCGCATCTGGTGAACTGCAAGGTGCCTGTCGTGCTGTTCGACTTGCCGGCGAAGGAGGGGCCGAAGAGCGGCATCGTTGCCAAGGCAGTTGAGGGGCTGAAGAAGCTCAAGCCTGCACCGCTCGGCATCGCCGAAGACGCGGTATTCATCGAGCAGGCGAACTACGAAGAACACCTCGATAAATTGCGCGAGTGCGACCTGGTGATCGAGGCGATTGCCGAGCGCATGGACTGGAAGCTCGAGCTGTATCAGCGCATCGCGCCGGCGCTCGCACCGCACGCTATCGTCGCCAGCAACACGTCGGGACTGTCGATCACCAAGCTGTCGGAAGTGCTGCCCGAAGCGATCAAGCCGCGCTTTTGCGGCATCCACTTCTTCAACCCGCCGCGCTACATGCAGCTCGTC
>JBEBHW010000177.1:0-7086 GCA_040081145.1 Burkholderiaceae bacterium | reverse complement strand
GCCCACGCCTTCGCCGCGCTGCCGAGCAATGACAAGTTGCGCGTCGTTGGGCAGCGAGCGCCCAATATCGCGGTCGTGACGGCGTACAACGACATGCTGTCGGCGCACCAGCCCTACGCCGGTTTTCCCGACGTCATTCGCGACGAGGCGCGCAAGCATGGCGCGACGGCGCAGGTCGCGGGCGGCGTACCCGCGATGTGCGACGGCGTCACGCAAGGCCTGCCCGGCATGGAGCTGAGCCTGTTCTCGCGCGACACGATCGCCATGAGCACGGCGATTGCGCTCAGCCACGACGTCTTCGACGCAGCGCTGTTGCTGGGCGTGTGCGACAAGATCGTTCCGGGCTTGCTCATCGGCGCGCTGCATTTTGGCCACCTGCCGTGCGTCTTCGTTCCCGCCGGGCCGATGAGCAGCGGCCTCAGCAATACCGCCAAGTCCAAGGTGCGCGAGGAGTTCGCGCAGGGCAAAGTGGGCCGTGCCGAGTTGCTCGAAGCCGAATCGGCGGCCTACCACGGCGCGGGAACGTGCACGTTCTACGGCACGGCGAACAGCAACCAGATGCTGCTCGAGGCGATGGGCCTGCACGTTCCCGGTGCCGCCTTCGTGCACCCGCACGCGGACCTGCGCGAGGCGCTGACGCGCGAGGCGGTGCGCCACGTTCTCGCGATATCCGAACACGCGTCCGAACACGCGTCCCCACACGCGTCGCAAGGCGGCGCCCCAGGCGCGCGCTTCACGCCGATCGGCAGGCTCGTCGACGAGCGCGTCATCGTCAACGCGATGGTCGCGCTGCTTGCCACCGGCGGCTCGACGAACCACTTGATCCACTGGGTCGCGGTCGCGCGCGCCGCGGGAATCCAGATCGACTGGACCGATTTTGCCGACCTGTCGCGCGCCACCCCGCTGCTCGCGCGCGTCTACCCGAACGGTGCAGCCGACGTGAACCAGTTCCAGGCGGCGGGCGGCCCGGGCTTCGTGATTCGCGAGTTGCTCGATTCGGGTGGCATGCACGCTGACGTGGCGAGCGTGTCGGCAGGCGGGTTGCGCGAATTCACCAAGCTGCCGCAGGCGGGCGCGGAACGACTGCGCTGGAGCGACTTGCCCCCGCAAAGCGGCGATGCGACCGTGCTGCGCCGCGCCACCGATCCATTCAGCGCCGAAGGCGGCCTGAAGCTGCTGCGGGGAAATCTGGGGCGTGCCGTCATCAAGATCTCGGCGGTTCCCGACGACCGCCACATCGTCGAGGCGCCCGCGATCGTCTTCAACGCGCAAGAGGAACTGCAAGCGGCGTTCAAGGCCGGGCAATTGCAGCGCGACTTCGTTGCAGTCGTGCGCTTCCAGGGCCCGCGTGCGAATGGCATGCCCGAATTGCACAAGCTCACGCCGCCGCTCGCCGTGCTGCAGGGTCAGGGCTTCAAGGTGGCCCTGGTGACGGACGGCCGCATGAGCGGCGCATCAGGCAAAGTGCCCGCGGCGATCCACGTCAGCCCGGAAGCCTTGGTCGGCGGGATGCTGGCCAAGGTGCGCGACGGTGACGTGATTCGCCTGGACGCTGTGGCCGGCACGCTCGACGCCCTCGTCGACCCGGCCGTTTGGGCGGCGCGCGACACCGCCGCGATTCCCGACACCCAGCTGCGCGCCAACGGCCGGGGCCTGGGGCGCGACCTGTTCGCCGGCATGCGGCGCCACGTGAGCAGCGCCGAAGAAGGCGCGTGTTCCTGGCTTTGACCACGCAGCTTCACACCGCGCAGCTTCACGTCGCGCAGCTTCACTTCACCCAAGGATTTGCATGAACACGCTGGAACTCGCCGCGCATGGCCCCGTCATCCCCGTCATCGTCATCGACGATGTGAGTGCCGCCGTGCCGCTGGCACGCGCCCTGGTTGCCGGGGGCGTGCGGGTTCTGGAAATCACGCTGCGCACGCGGGTTGCGTTGCGCTGCATGGAAGCGATCGTGAAAGCGGTTCCCGAGGCCATCGTCGGCGCCGGCACGGTGCGCAACGCCGCCGACGCGCGCGCCGCAAAAGACGTCGGCTGCCAGTTCGCCGTGAGCCCGGGCTACGCGAGCGCGGTCGGCGAGGCGTGCCGCAACCTGGGCCTGCCGCTGCTTCCCGGCGTCGCCACTGCCGGCGAAGTGATGCAGGCGAACCTCGACGGCTACCTTTTCCTCAAGTTCTTCCCCGCCAGCGCAGCAGGCGGAATCCCGATGCTGAAGGCGCTTGCCGGTCCGTTCCCCGACGTGGTGTTCTGCCCCACGGGCGGCATCAGCGTCGAGACCGCGCCGCAGTACCTGGCTCTGCCCAACGTCAAGGTCTGCGGTGGCTCGTGGCTGACGCCGGCCGACGCCGTCGCGAAAGGGGATTGGGCACGCATCACGGCGCTGGCGCGTGCCGCCGGCGCCTTGCGCGCGTAACACCCGGGTTGCGCCGCCGGGCGCTGGCGGCGATGATGCGGCGCAAGTGAACCACGGAGTCAGGCATGGGCGACAAGAAGAACGCACGCAGCACCGCAGGCAGCTCGATCGGCAAAGGCGAGTACCTGGAAAAGCTCGCGCCGCTCCAGCTCGAATTGAACCGCATGGCGCGCTGGTTGCAGGCGGCGAACAAACGCCTCGTGGTCGTGATCGAAGGCCGCGATACGGCCGGCAAAGGCGGGGTGATCGCCGCGATCGCCGACACACTCAACCCGCGCCAATGTCATGTCGTGGCCCTGGCCAAACCGAGCGACCGCGAACGCACCCAGTGGTACTTCCAACGCTACGTGCCGCACTTGCCGGCGGCCGGCGAGATCGTGCTGTTCGATCGCAGCTGGTACAACCGCGCCGGCGTCGAGCCGGTGATGGGGTTTTGCACGCCAGATCAATGTGCGGCGTTCCTCGAGCAGGTGCCGCAGTTCGAAAAGCTGCTCGTGCAGGACGGCGTGCTGCTCTTCAAATATTGGCTCACTGTCGATCAGGCCGAGCAGGAAAAGCGTTTCGCCGAGCGGCTGGAAGACCCGATGAAACGCTGGAAGCTCTCGCCCATCGACTTCAAGGCGCGCGAGAAGTACGCCGACTACACGAAGGCGCGTGCCACGATGCTGGAGGCCACGCACACCAAGTCCGCCCCGTGGACGCTGGTGGACTTCAACGACCAGCGGCGCGGCCGGCTGACGTTGATCCGGCACTTGCTCGACCACTTGCCCGATACCCAAGTGCCCGACGAGAAGATCGAATTCCCGCCGCTGCAGGGCAAGCCGCTCAAGGAGAGCTTTCGGGGCAAGTTGCAGCCGATCCCCCGCGTGTAGGCGCGAGGCCTGGCATCCAAGCGTCGTCTACTTGCGCTCGATCAGCTCGACCTTGTAGCCGTCCGGATCGGTGACGAAGGCGATCACCGTCGTTCCGCCCTTCACCGGCCCAGCCTCGCGCGTCACGGCGCCGCCGCCTGCGCGGATCTTCTCGCACGCCGCGTACGCATCGGGCACTTCGATGGCGATGTGACCGTACGCCGTGCCCAGCTCGTAGGTTTCGACGCCGTAGTTGTAGGTCAGCTCGATCTCGGCGTGCTCGGGGTTGTTGCCGTAGCCGACAAAAGCGAGCTTGTATTTCTGCTCCGGCCGGTCGCTCTCGCGCAGCAGCTTCATTCCCATCACTTGGGTGTAGAAGTGAATCGAGCGTTGCATGTCGCCGACGCGCAGCATGGTGTGTAAGAGTCTCATGGGGTGTCAAGAATAAAGCAGGTGGTGGAAGCGTGAGCGTACAGCTTGCCGCCCGGGCGCGTCATTCGGCCCGACGAGGTGGCCAGCAGAATCATCGGCCATGCGCGTACCCCACGGTTCCTGCAAGGGCATCGCGATTGTCGCCACAATGGCGCGCCGCCGAACGCGAGCGGTCCGCATCACCTTGGAGACTCGAATGAACGATGCTGCCGTGGCCGCACCCCGCCGCCTGGGTCTGCTGGTGGTATTGCTCGCAGCGGCCGGCGTGTTTGCACTGACGATGGGCACGCGCCAGTCGATGGGCCTGTTCCTCAACACGCTGAATACCGCCACCGGCCTGGGCCTGGCGAGCATCAGCCTGGCGTTCGGCTTCGGCCAGCTCTGGTGGGGCTTGACGCAGCCGTTTGCCGGAATCGTCGCCGACCGTTACGGTGCCGGGCGGGTCCTGGTCACGGGGATCCTGCTCGTCGCCCTGGGCACGGCCTTGATTCCGTTCATGACCACGACGTTCGGCCTGATTCTCGCCATTGGCGTCCTTGCCGCAGGCGGCGCCGGAATGGCCGGGCCGTCGGTGCTGATGTCGGCGACGACGCGCCTCGTCGCGCCGGAAAAGCGCGGCATCGCCACCGGCATCGTGAATGCCGGCGGCTCGTTCGGCCAGTTCGTTTTCGCCCCGATCGCGCAGGCCATCACCGCGGCGGCGGGCTGGGTTGCCGCCGTGCAGAGCCTGGCGTTGTTCACCTTGCTCGCGCTGCCCGCAGCCTGGGTGTTGCGCGGCAACTCCAGGCAACTTGCTGCTTCTCCCGCGGGGTCTCCGGTGGCCGCGAAGTCCACACGCGAAGCGGTTGCGCAGGCGCTACGCCATCCGGGGTTTCGCCTGCTTGCGGCGGGTTTTTTCGTCTGCGGCTTTCACGTCGCCTTCATCGGCACGCATTTGCCCGGTGTCGTCGCGTCGTGCAACCTCCCCCCTGAAGTGGGCGCGTGGGCGCTGGCCCTGCTGGGGCTGTTCAACATCGTCGGCAGCTTTGGCATCGGATGGGCGATGGGGCGTTGGCGCTTGAAGTCGCTGCTCTCGCTGCTGTATGCGGCGCGCGGCCTGGCGGTGTTGCTGTTCCTGGTCGCGCCCAAGACGGAAACAGTGATGCTCGTCTTCGCTGCCGTGATGGGCCTGACGTTTCTCTCCACCGTGCCGCCGACTGCCGGCCTGGTGGTCAAGTTCTTCGGCCCGTCGCGCATGGCGACGCTGTTCGGCATCGTCATGGTGTCGCACCAGGTTGGCGGATTTCTCGGCGCTTATCTCGGCGGCAAGGCGTTCGAGTGGACCGGAAGCTACGACTGGATGTGGTACGCGGACATCGTGCTCGCCGTGGGTGCGGCGTTGATCCACCTGCCCATCGGCGAAGCACCTCTGGGACGGCGGGCGCCTGCACCGGCGTGACGGTGCAGGCAGGGCTCAGGGCTCGCGCGTTGCTGCGACGCCGGGAACCACAGCGTCGCCGTACGCCGCCTTCCAGCGCTGCGTGATCGTCGTGAGTTCGTCGAGGCGCTTGCCCGGCAGGCCGTCTTCGACGTGCCAGGCGGCGATCCGCGACTCGACGCCGAAGTGCAGTGTCGGTCTGATGGCTGCCGGGTCGTCAAGGCTGCCCACCGAGATGTCCATGCGCTCCGAGTCGGGGAAATCGAAAGTGAGGGGTGTGCCGCAATGATTGCAGAACCCGCGCCGGGCAATCTTGGACGACGCGTAGTAGGTCGGTGCCCCGGCGGTCCATTGCAGCTGGGCCTTGCGCAAGTTGAGGTAGGCGACACGCGTATTGCCGAACGCGAGCTGGCACATGCGGCAATGGCAGTAATAGCCTTCGGGCTTGTCGGGACGCGCCTCGTAGCGCACGGCGCCGCACAGGCAGCCGCCGGGGTGGACGGGGTTCGGGGATGATGTGTTGTCGTCCATCGCGCTCTCCGATCTCGATCAAGGGTGCCGCGCTTGCAACATTAGCGCGACACGTGGCGCTGCGCAAGCGCGCGCTGCGCGGCGCTATCCAAGTCCGCGTGTCAGCACGAGCACGCCCAGCGCGGCAAATACAAGGGCCGCTGCCCGGTGCACCCACGCCATGGGAATGTGCCGCACGAGCCGTTCGCCGAACAAGACCAGCGGCACGTTGGCGAGCAGCATGCCCAAAGTGGTGCCGGCCGTGACGAGCCACACCGAGTCGTAGCGCGCGGCGAGCATCACGGTGGCGATCTGCGTCTTGTCGCCCATCTCGGCGAGAAAAAAGGCGAGCAGGGTCACGCCGAATACACCCCAGCGGCCGGGGGGCTTCGTATCGCCCGCATCGACCTTGTCCGGAACGAGCATCCACGCCGCCACTGCGAGGAACGATGCACCAAGAATCCAGCGCAGCCACGTCGGGTCGAGCCACGTCGTGAGCCAGGCCCCGAGGAAGCTTGCGCCAGCGTGGTTGGCCAGCGTCGCGAACAGGATTCCAAGCGAAATCGGCCACGGCCGGCGATAGCGTGCCGCCAGGAGCAGCGCGAGCAACTGCGTCTTGTCGCCCATCTCGCCGAGAAAGACGACGCTGATCGAGACGCTCAGCGTCTCGAACATCGATGCCGCTGCGGCTGCGCAAAGTTCGGATCCAATCTCATGGGGTCACCGTGTAGTTCAGCGCCAGGCGCCCGCCGTCGACATAGACGATCTCCCCCGTCATGTAGCTCGACGCGCTGCTCACGAGGAAGGCGCAGACGTCGGCAATTTCGCTTGGCTCGCCCAGGCGCTGCAAGGGCGTGCGGCTCATGATGCGGGCGCGCGCCGCGTCGCTGCCGAGCACCGCTTGGCGCGCAAGTTCAGTCGCAATCGTTCCCGGCCCGACCGCGTTGACACGAATTCCGTGCTCGGCCAGGGCAATCGCCATGACGCGCGTGAGCTGGTTGATTCCGCCCTTGCTGACGTTGTAGCTGCCGATGTTCGGAATCGCCAGCACGCTGTTCACCGAACTCATATGGACGATCGCGCCGCCCTTGCCGCCTTGCACCATCGCCCGAGCGACCGCTTGCGCGACGAGGAAGGCGCCCTTCAGGTTGACGTTGAGGACCGCGTCCCAGTCGGCTTCCGTGATGTCCAGAAAATTCGCCGCCTTGAAGATGCCGGCGTTGTTGATGAGCGCGTCGACCCGGCCGAACTTGGCGAGCGTGGCGGCGAGCGCAGCGTCGACGTCGGCCTTGCGCGCGACGTCGCAGTGAAACGCTGCGGCCTCCCGCCCAGGCTTCGACAGGGTCATCGCGAGCGCCTGGGCCGCGGCGTCGTTCACGTCCCACAGGGCGATTGCCGCACCGTCGCGTGCAAAGCGCTCGGCACACGCTGCGCCTATGCCTTGCGCGGCGCCGGTGATGACG
>JBEBHW010000176.1:0-7105 GCA_040081145.1 Burkholderiaceae bacterium | reverse complement strand
ACGATGATCTTCAAGACACTCAATGTGGTGAATCGCACCCAGGCCGCCAGCGTCGCGCGGCGCGCCGAGCTGTTTTAGTTTGGATCACGGCTCGGCCGCACCCGAGCCGGCGGCGCTCATCAAGTTTCCGATGGCCGCGCGCAGCTTGCCGCGCGGCACGGGCTTGTGCAACAACAGGTGGCCGACACCGAACCCTTGCCAGGCTCGGAGGCCAGCGTGACCGGACAGTCCAGCAGCGTCGTCAACCGCTTGACGATGGCCAGGCCCAGGCCCAGGCCATTGATGCGGTCGCGCTCGGGGTTGTCGAGCTGGTAGAACTCTTCAAAGACGCGGCCGTGCTGCTCGCGCGCAATGCCGCGCCCAGTGTCCCAGACCTCAATGCTCAAACGCGCGCCGCGCCGGCAACCCACGACGACGCGGCCGCGGTCGGTGTAACGCACAGCGTTGGAAACGATGTTGCGCACGATGCGCTCCACCAGCACCGGGTCGCAGCTCACGATGGCTGAACAGCGGTGACGCACCAGGCGAATGCCTTTGGCCAGCGCTTCGGCGGCATGGTCATCGCACACCCGGTCAAGCAGAGGCTGGATGGCAAACGGTCTGATGTGCGACTGCACGATGCCCGCGTCCAACCTCGAAATGTCCAGCAGCGCGACGAACAGGCTGTCGAGCGCTTCGACCGAGCCGTCCAGGTGCTCCACCAGGCGGCGGGCTTCGGCATCCATCCCTCGGCCGCGCAAGGCGCCCACGAACATGCCCAGCGCGTGCACCGGTTGACGCAGGTCGTGGCTGGCGGCCGCGAGAAAACGCGACTTGGTCACATTCGCCTGCTCGGCAATTTCTTTCTGGCGCCGCAGGCTCTCCAGCAGGTCGAGGTTCTCGAAGCGCAACAGCAGCGAGGCGATCAGGTTGGCGTTGAAACGCTGCGCCAACAGCAAGAAGACGCCGGTGAACACAATGCCCATCAGCGTCAATGCGCGATGCAGGGGGTCGTCCTGGGCGGCGCTCCAGAGCACAAAGGGCAGCAACGCCGGCACGGTGTAAGCGCAGGTTGCCGGCAGGTAGCTGCCGAACGCCGGCACCGCACCCGAGGCGGTGGCCGAGATGAACAGCATGATGACCAGCTGCACGGTGCTATCGGGCGTCATCAAGAACACCGCGCCCACCCCCCACACCAGCCCGCCGATCAGCGTGGCCACGGTGAAGCGCAGCGCCCATGGGCGCCATTCGGCCAACGGCGGCTGGGCTTTGCGAAACATCTGGCAAAGGCCTTGCCGCACGGTGAAGTCCGCAAGCACAAGGGCCATCCATGCGGCCAGCGCCACCGATGTCTGGGCCTGGATGTAGTGCAGCACGCCGCACAGCACGAAAGCGCCGAACAGCGCGCCGCTCAAGGCCAGCGGCGCGGTTCGGTACAGCGTGCGCATCTGCTCGCCCCGCACGCGGTCGGTGTGCGACATTGGCGCGGCGAGGGCGCCCACGTTGCCGTCTCTCAAGCGCGGCCTCCTTGTCATTCGCCGCGGCGCTGGACAGGCGGTTCACCGGCCGCGCCCGCGCCGGGCTGGATGCGCGCGCCGACCGAATTCTGACCTTCATCGGCGCATTGCGCGGGGTTTTGATTTTCTGCGCAACTTTTGTTCAGGCGACCCATGGAGCGATTGAAGTGGCCCGCCCAACACCCGAACCGGATTCACGAGCGCTACGTGGCCGAGTCGAAAATGCCTGCTGCGCGTGCTGAATGAGCGCCTTGTTGGGTGCGAGCGGATAAGCGTACCGAGCATCTCGTTAGGGTCGACCTGCACCCGCGGCGCAGCCGACATGCGTATATTCTGCGTACCGCAAACCACCCCCGAGGCCGCACTGATGGACGCCGCAGCAGTCAAGCAAATCGTCGATCGCTGGATGATCCCCACGCCGAGCGGCGCCTACATGGCGGGCCTGGAAAGACGCCCGGTGATCGCGAGCGGGCGCGGCATCACGGTGACCGACACGCAAGGCAAAACCTATCTCGACTTCGGCTCAGGGCAGATGGCTGCAGCGCTCGGCCACAACCATCCGATCTTTGTCGAGGCGGTGCGGCGCAGTCTGATCACGATCAGCCACTCGACCAAGACATTCCTCAACGTCGATCGGCTGGAACTGCACAGGCGCCTGGGCGAGATCCTCACGCCGCCGCTGCAAAAGTCGCTGTTCCTGGTGAGCGGCAGCGACGCGGTTGAAGCTGCCATCGACATGGCGCGCAAAGTGACGGGAGGTGTGGACGTACTGGCCTTGCACATGGGGCTGCACGGCTCCACGTCGTTCATCACGCGCTCCTTGTCGTTCGGCTGGAACCGCAGCAAACACGGCCTGGCCGCGCAGGGAACGACGGCCATCCTCGCGCCCTATCCGTACCGCTGCCCGGTCGCGAGTTCCCCCGAGCAGTGCGCGTGCGCGATGGGCCAGGGCAACTACCAGTGCCTGGCGACGAGCTTCGAGCTCGCGCAAAGCAATTTCGGCGGCAAGCCGGCGGCGCTGATTCTGGAGCCCATCCTGAGCGCCGGCGGCGTGATCGTTCCGCCTCCCGGCTACGTGAAAGCGCTGCGCGACTTGTGCCACGCGCGCGGCATGCTGCTCATCATGGACGAGTCGCAGACGGGTCTGGGCAAAACGGGCCGCATGTGGGGCCACGAACACGAAGGCGTGGTGCCCGACATCATCACCGTCTCCAAGCACTTCGGCGCCGGCCTGCCGATCAGCGCTGTGTGCACGAGCGCCGAAATCGCGGATCGCGCCGCAGCGCAAGGTTACGTCGCGACACGCTCGCACGCGTGCGACCCCATCACGTGCAACGCCGGCGTCGCGAGCATCGACATCATCCAGAAGGAAGGCCTGGTGGCGCGCGCCGCGGCGATCGGCGAGCGCATGCAGCAGCATCTGCGCACGATGGCGCAGGAGAATGACCTCATCGGCGAGTCGCGCGGGCGCGGTGTGCTGTGGGGCGTGGAACTGGTGCTCGACCGCGCCAGCCGCGCGCCGGCGAACGGCTCGGCCGACGCCGCCGTGCAGGCCTGCCAGGACCAGGGCTTGCTCGTACAGGCGCGCGGCAGCCATGCGCGCAAGAACGTGATCCGGCTGGTGCCGCCCATGGTTTCCAGCGATGCCGAAATCGACCAGGGCATGGACATTTTGCGCACCGTCTTGAAAACCGTGCGCCGCGGATGAACGCTGCCGTGCACGCCGCCCGTTCACCCTGCTTCGGAGTCAGCGCCATGCGACACGCACTCTCCATCGGCTCACGCCTTCTTCTGGCATCGCTGTGCTTCGCGGCCAGCGTCGCAGCGGCGCAATCGTGGCCGAGCAAACCGCTCAGGCTGATCGTTCCCTTCCCACCCGGCGGCGGCTCAGATGCAGTAGGCCGCGTCATCGCACAAAAACTCAGCGAGCGCCTGGGCCAGCAGGTCAACGTCGACAACCGCGGCGGCGCGGGCGGTTCGATCGGCACCGAAGCGGCGGTGCGAGCAGCACCCGACGGCTACACGATGGTGCTGGCGTCGACGTCGGAAATCGCGATCAACCCGAGCCTCTACAGCAAGCTCAGCTACGACACCGTGAAAGACCTGGTTCCGGTGGCGCTGATCGCGACGACGCCGATGGTCGTGATCGTCACCCCCGCGCTGCCAGTCAGCTCGATTGCCGAGTTGGTGGCGCTGGCGCGTACCAAACCGGGCGAGCTGAACGTAGCGTCAGCCGGTGCGGGAACGATCTCGCACTTGTCGGGAGAGCTGTTCCGCTCGATGAACGGCCTGACCTGGACACATGTTCCGTACAAAGGCACCGGCCCGGCGCTGACGGATCTGGCCGGCGGCCAGGTCCAAGTCATGTTCGTGCCGCCGCCACCGGCCTTGGGCCTGGTCAAGGCGAACCGCGCCAAGCTGCTCGCCGTCTCTGGCAAGGCGCGGATTGCCACCCTGCCCGACACGCCCACCGTCGCCGAAGCCGGCGGCCCGGCGTACAGCGTCGACAACTGGTACGGCATCTTCGTACCGGTGGGAACGCCGCAGGAGGTCGTCGCCCGGCTCATCGAGGAGATCGCGCAATCCCTCAAAGCGCCCGAACTTGTGAGCACCCTGGCTGCGCAAGGCGCGGCGCCGGGCGGGATGGCTGGCGCGGCGTTTGTCGACTACGTGAAGTCGGAAGTCGAAAAGTGGGGCAAGGTGGTCAAGGCGACGGGGGCCAAGGCCGACTGATACTGAGCCTTGCACGGCAGCGCTAGCAAGCCGGCTGCAATTGGCACCACGGTGCGTGCGCTGCCGCGAGGGAGCGACGCGTCTCGCCCAGATCACCGGCGGCAAGTTCATCATTTCGGTGCACGCGGCCGGCGAGCTGATGCCCGCCTTTGGGGTGGTTGACGCGATCCAGGCCGGCACCGTCGAATGCGCCCACACCGCCAGCTACTACTTTGTCGGCAAGAACAAAGCCTTCGGTTTCGACGCCACGCTGCCCTTCGGCCTGAATCAGCGCCAGCAGAACGCGTGGATGTACAGACGTTCATCAAAGAGGGATGGCGCAGGCGCCTGCGGCTCAGGCCAATCCCGTCGTGCACGTCGAGATCCTCGGGGCTGACGCGCCCAGGTTGCAGAATTTCTACCGCGACTTGTTCGGCTGGCAGGCGAAGATCAATCCCACCGGCTACGGCAATGTTGCCGTGGCCCCGCCGGCCGGAACCCCACTCACGGGCGGCGTCTTTATCCCGGACTCGCACAACGCAGGCGCACGCCACGGCGTGTCGTCGGTCGGAGCGCCCCATGCAGTTCAAGGCTTCTTGTGCGACGTGCCTTCAGCGCCGGCGCGCCGGTAGTGCTCCGCCAGAACGTCGCGCCCCCAGTCGCCAGAAAAATCGCGCCACACGGTGTGGATGTGGTTGCCGCCGGAGTTGTCGAACTCGATGAGGAAAGTCGCTCCCTGGATGCGCAGGTAGTGCGGCTCGCCACGGACCACGCCACCGGCCCAGCCGACCCGGATCGACTCGAGCGTTCCGGCGCGCACCCGCGCCAGCCGCGCCTCGGCGAGTTCGGGTTGCAGGTGCTCGGCAATTGCGCCGATCAGCTTCAGCACGAGCGCCTGTTGCGCCGGGTTCATCGCCGCAAACTCCAGCCCCACCGGCGCGAGCGGGCTGACTCGCGCCGCGTTGCGCGTGACGATGTCGCCGAACGGCCTCGCCTCGAACAGCGCGCTGCGGCGCTGCGCCGCGCTCAGCCCCTCCAACCATTGGCGCGCCAGGTCCTCCTCGGCGCCGAGCAGGCGGAACCCCTTGCGCGGCCCGGGCGCGGCCGTGTCGCGCGGAACGAGCGCCGGGTTCGCGCCGAAAAATTGCGGCAAGGTCGCGACATAGCGCTCGGCGCTCAGCGTGAAGTGCAGCGACAGGTGATGGCCCTCGATGCGCCAGCCCCACGCCGGCGCGCCCGGCTCGCCGTAGATCGCGAACGCGTAGTTTTCGGGGTCGCGCGTCGGGCCGAAGTTCTCGAGTTCGCGCAGTGCGATTTCCAGCGACATCAGCGCGCGCACCTTGGCCAGGCCGGAGTCGCTGAGTGCCGAGCGCAGCAAGGCCGTGCTCGCTTCGCGCTGCGCCGGGGACATCGCTTTCCACACCAGCCCATCGCGGCTGCGCGGCGTGTAGTGCCAGTCGCTGCGAGCCGCGTCGCTGAAGGGCAGGCGCAGCGCGGTGCGGTCGGTAACGGGCGTCGCGTCGACGAGGCGCTGCGCTGCGGCGCTCGGCGCAACGGCTTGCGCGCGCGCTGCGTTGCCGGGGCACAGCAAGACGGGGATGAGCAGTGCCGTGGCGAGCCTTGCGGCGGCGATCAGCCCGATGCGGCAGATGCGGCCAATGCCACCGACGCGACCAATGCGGTCGATGCGGCCGATCCAGGCGATGCGGCCCGCGTGCTGGGCCAGGCCGGCGCTCACCATCACTTCACCTCGAGCCTGCCGAGCACCGTGAGCGGCGCGACGGCGCCAGCTGGGCGCGACGCGTCGCCGCGCACCACGACGCCCTCGCCCGGCGCGAGCGACACGTCGACGATGTGGCGAATCGTCGACCCATGCGACACGAGCACGACCAGCTCGCCGCGCCGCAGCGTCGCGATGAAGCGGCGCACTTCGGCCGCTTGCGCGTCGGCGCTCAATCGGTCCTCGAAGATGTTCGCCAGCGCCGGCCACGCGCTGCTGCGACCAAACGCGAGTTGCGCTGTGTCGCGCGTGCGGCACCAGGGCGAATGGCGCACTTTCGCCGGGCGCAGTTTCTTTTCGGTGAACCACTTGCCGATGCGCTTGGCGTGGGCGACGCCGGACTCATCCAGATTGCGTTGGCTCGCGCAATCGGCCAGGCGCCAGCCGGGCGGGTCGCCCACGCCCGGCGTCGTCTGCGCATGACGCATCAGGATTGCGACGCCGCCCTGGCGCAGCTCGGCGAGCAGCGCGGCGTCATCGGCGTACGCCAGGCCGACGCATGCCAGCCACGCACACGCGGCGAGCCGGGCGCATCGAGCCAGTGCAGAGGCAGATTGCTTCACGGCCACAGTGTAGATTTCTCGGGAAACGCCGTACAGGCCTTCGAGCCTGCGGGATTTCCGAGTGCTCGCGCCGGCGGCCCTTGCGCCGAACGCAGACCGCGCGATGGCGCCGCGCCTACCCCGCCTTGCCGAAAAACCGCGGCACGGCGAGCACGAAGTCGGCCCAGTAGGTGATCACGAGCAGCGTGAAGAACAAGGGGATGTAGAAGGGAAGCACAGCGCGCGAGATTTGCGCGAGGCTGATCTTCGCGATGTCCATCATGATGAACAGGATCACGCCAAACGGTGGCGTCAGCGTGCCGATCAGCAGGTTCACGACGATGATGATGCCGAAGTGCACCGGGTCCACGCCGAGCGCGATGATCGTCGGGAACAGCGTCGGCGTGGCGATCAGCAGGATCGCCGTCGTCTCCATGAAGCAGCCGATGATCAGCAGGGCGACGTTGATGATCGCGAGGATGACGAACTTGTTGTCCGAGATCGTCATCATCAGCGCGGCGAGCTTCATCGGCGCCTGCGAGGTCGCGACGATCCAGCCGAATGGCACGGCACAG
>JBEBHW010000175.1:0-7131 GCA_040081145.1 Burkholderiaceae bacterium | reverse complement strand
TGCGGCGCGATCAGCCAGTACAACAACACCACGCCGGTGCAGGGCCCGAAGAACTACCTGTCGCTGCTCGTCAACCGGGCACGCATGGAAGGCATGGTCGTGTTCGACTACACCGAGCGCTTTCCCCAGGCCGTTGCCGAGCTGGCGGGGTATCTGCATGAGGGACGCATGCAGAGCCGGGAAGACGTCGTCGACGGGCTGAACAATTTCCCTGAAGCACTTCTGAAGCTGTTCACGGGAGCGAACTTCGGCAAGTTGATTCTTCGAGTCGCCACCGCGTAAGGCTGCGGCCCGCGCCCACCGAACGGCGCAGATTCGGCAAGAGTTGGGCATTTGTGTCCAGACGCTACGGGCGCGCTGCGCAACTGCGCCGCTAGACTTTGCGCGCCAAAGGGCTCACTTGCGCGACCCACCTCGGGGACATGCCGGACTCCACCGACGAATGAACTTCCCTTCCCCAGCCCGAAGCTCGACGGGTCCGCGCGCCGGCTTGTTGTTTGCCTTGCTCGAGCAAAGCCACGACATGCTGGCGGCGACGGACGCCGAGGGTCGGGTGATCTGGGCCAACGCGCGCTTTCGCGACGCCACGGGCCTGCAGCCAGGATCGAGCGGCACGCTGCAGAGCCTGGTGGCGCCAGGACCGGAGTTCGATCCGACGCGCAAGGCCATGGCCCGCGCCTTGCTGGGTGGCGCGCTGGCGGGCGCCGAACTTGAACTGCGCGGCGTTGCGGGCACGACGCTCTGCGTGCTTTGCAACGCGTCGTGCGACCAAGGTCAGGTGACCTGGGCGCTGCGCGACGCCGCAAGACCAGCCGGCGAAGTCCCCGCGGCGCACCTCGACAAGGCGCAGATCTGCATCTGGCGTCACGACCTGAAGACCGAGCGCATCACGTTCAGCGCCAATTCGAGCGCGATCCTGCCCATCGAGGTAGGCCCGCAGGGGCAGACCTTGCAGGACTTTCGCAGCCACATCCACAGCGACGACGTTCCCGGCGAAGTGCTGGCGACGCAGCGCGCCCTGAACACGAGTCGGCCGGTGGACAGCGAAGCGCGGTTTCGCCGCGCCGACGGCTCCTGGCGCCCGGTGCTGACGCGCCGCGTCGTAGAGCGCGCCGCCGACGGTGCGCCGGTGGCCGAAGTGGGGTTTTCACTCGACGTCAGCGAACAAATCGATCACTCGCCGCGCGTCACCGGCCAGGCGCATCGCCTGAGCGCCGCAGCACACGCGGCGCGCGTGGGCTTGTGGTCGATCACGGTGGGCGCCGGTGAAGTCGACTGGAACGCCCAGATGTACGAGCTCTTCGAGATGACCGGCGCAACCCGCGCGCCCTCGCTCGCAGAGTGGGTCGACCGCTGCGTGCACCCGCAAGACCGCAAGAGTATGTGGCGCGATGTGCGCGCCTATCTGCGCGAGGGCACAGGTGCGTTCGAGCGCGAATTTCGTGCGCTGCGGCGCGACGGCGGGCACCGCTGGATGGTGCTGCGCGCGGCAGCCGATGCGAGCCAGCCGAAGCGGCGCCGCGTCTCGGGCATCGTGCTGGACGTGACCGAGCAGCACAACGCGTTGCACGCCTTGCGCGGCGCCGACGAGCGCGCCGCGCTGGCGGCGCGGCTTGCAGGCATCGGCACCTGGGTGCTCGATCTGGCGCCCACCGTTGAACGTTGGGACGAGCAGATGTTCCGCCTGCGCGGCTTGGAGCCTCGCGACACGCCGCCCACCCACGAAGAACGCCTCGACTTGCTGCACCCGGACGACGCGCACGTCGTGCTGGACTCGCAGCAAGCCGCGCTCACGACCAACGACGCCACCGACTACGAGTTTCGGGTGCGCATTCCCGACGGGTCCTACCGCTGGCTGGCGTCGCGTTCGATCCCGGTGCGCGACGAGCGCGGCCGCCCGGTGCGCCGCGTCGGTGTGAACTGGGACGTCACGGAAAGCCGCACCGCGGAAGTGACGCGCCAGCAAAAATTGCTCGCCGAGCGCGAGAACCGCGCCAAGTCGCAGTTCCTGTCGCGCATGAGTCATGAGCTGCGCACTCCGTTGAACGCAGTCCTCGGCTTCACCCAATTGCTCCAAGAGGGCCAGGAGCCGCTGGGCTCGGCCCAGTCCACGCACCTGGGCCACATTCGCTCGGCCGGCGAACATTTGCTGGCGCTGATCAACGACATGCTCGATCTGTCCAGCCTCGAAGCCGGGCGCCTCAAGCTCGATCTGCAGCCCGTCATGCTCGAGCAAATCGTCACCCAGGCGCTCGCGCTCGTCGAGCCGCTGGCGGCGAAGAACCAGGTGCAATTGCAGCTCGTCGCAGCGCCGGGCTGCGTGCTCGCCGACACGACGCGCTTGCGCCAGGTGTTGATCAACCTCTTGTCCAACGCCATCAAGTACAACCGGCCGCAGGGCAAAGTCACGTTGACGGCACGCGCGAGCGACGCGGTGGTGACGCTGCAAGTCAGCGACACCGGCCGCGGCCTCAGCGCCGAGCAGCTCTCGCACCTGTTCGAACCCTTCAATCGCCTGGGCATCGAGAGCGAGGGAATCGAAGGCGCGGGAATCGGCCTGGTCATCGTCAAAGGTCTGACGCAGGCGATGGGCGGAACGATTTCGGTGTCGAGCACGCCTGGTGAAGGCACCCAGTTCCAGCTCGTGCTGCCCTCGGCGGTGCCCCGCGAGCCGGCCCTGCGCGAGGTGCCGCGTGCCGACGTGGCGGCCACACCTTCCCAGCTCGCGGCATTGCACGGCGGTCGCGGCGGTCAAATCCTCTACATCGAGGACAACGAAGTCAACGTGTTGCTCGTCGAGCAGCTCGTCACCTGCGTCAAGGGCCTGCACATCGCGTGCGAACCCGACGGCACGCGCGGTGTCGCACGCGCCCGCGCGATGCAGCCCGATCTGGTACTGCTGGACATGCAATTGCCAGATATCGACGGCTTCGAGGTGCTTGCGCAACTGCGCGCCCACGCCGAAACGGCGCACATCCCTTGCATTGCCCTATCGGCCAACGCCATGCCCGAAGACATTTCGCGCGCCATGAAGGTCGGGTTCACCGACTACTGGACCAAGCCGATCGACCTCAAGGCGTTCGTCGCTAACCTGCGCGTGCTGTTTCCGGCGGCGGCTCAGGCGGGTTCGGAAAGCAGCCCGCGCTTCTCTAACATCGGCTGAACCGTCGGCTGCCGCCCACGGAACGCGCGATAGGCCGCGGCCGGCTCGAGCGAGTTGCCGCTCGAATAGATGAACTGGCGCAGGCGCGCGGCGACGCCAGGGTCGAAGGGATTGCCGGCTTCGATGAAGGCGCCGTAGCCGTCGGCGTCGAGCACCTCGGCCCACAGGTACACGTAGTAGCCCGCTGCATAGCCCGACCCCGAGAACAGGTGCTGGAAGTGCGTCAGCCGGTGGTTCAGGCCGATGCCGGGCGGCAGACCGATGCGCTGCAACTCGGCACGCTCGAACTCCACGACATCGGGCGCCTGCGCTTGCGTGAGTGCGTGCGCGGCCATGTCCACCAGCGCCGAGGCGGCGTAGCGCACCGTCTCATAACCCTGGTTGAAGCGCCGCGCTGCGTGCAGCTTGGCCACCAGCGCGTCGGGAATCGGCTCGTCGGTGCGGAAGTGGCGCGCGTGGCGCTTCAGCACTTCGGGCTCTTCGAGCCAATGTTCGAACAATTGCGACGGCAACTCCACAAAGTCGCGCAGCACGTTCGTTCCCGACACACATTCGTAGGTGACATTGGAGAGCAAGCCATGCAAGCCGTGGCCAAATTCGTGGAACAGCGTGCGCGCGTCGTCAAAGCTCAGCAGCGTGGGCTCGCCCGGCGCGCCGCGCGCGAAATTGTTGTTGTTGACGACGATCGGCAGCGCATCGGCGTTGCGCGACTGCTGGCGAAACGAACTCATCCACGCGCCGCTGCGTTTGCTTGGCCGCGCAAAGTTGTCGTGCAGGAAAACGCCGATCACGGCGTTCTCCGCGTCGCGCACTTCATAGACTTTCACGTCGGCGTGGTAGGCCTGCACGTCGGGCAATTCGACAAAGCGCAGGCCAAACAGACGATTCGCGCAATCGAACACCGCCTGCACCATGCGCGCAAGCGGAAAGTAAGGCTTGACCGCGGCTTCGTCGATGTCGTAGCGCTCCTGGCGCACTTTCTCGGCGTAGTAGCGCCAGTCCCAGGCCTCGATCGTGACCGGTTCGCCGTGCGCCAAGGCCAGCGCCTGCAGCGCTTCGCGCTCCTCTTCGGCGCGCGCCTTGGCGGGCACCCAGACCTGCTGCAACAACTCGGCGACGGCCTCCTGGGTCTTGGCCATCGTGTCGGCGAGCACGTAGTCGGCGAACGCTGCGTAGCCGTGCAGGCGCGCCTGTTCGTTGCGCAGGCTCAGGATTTCGCGCGCCACGGGCCGGTTGTCGTGCGCGCCGTCGTGTTCGCCGCGCGTCGTCCAGGCGCGCCAGGCCTGCTCGCGCAAGTCGCGGCGCTGCGAGAACGTCAGGAATGGCACGATGTGCGAGCGCGACAGCGTGATCACCCCCGCCTCGCTGAGGCCCCGCTCGGCAGCGGCCTGGCGCGCGCTGGCCCGAACGAAGTCGGGCAGCCCAGCGAGATCGGCCTCGTCGCGCAGCAGCAGGCGGTATTGCGCCTCGTCGGCCAAGACGTTCTGGCCAAAGCGCGTCGTCAACTCGGCGAGGCGTTGCATGACCTGGCCGTAGCGCGCCTGTGCCGCGGGAGCCAGTTTGGCGCCGGCCCGGACAAAATCGAAATGGACGCGCTCGAGGACACGCCGCTCCTCGACGGTCAACTTCAGCGCGCTGCGCTGCGCGTGCAATTCATCGATGCGCCGAAACAGCCCTGCATGCGTATGCACGGCGTTGTGGTGCGCCGCCAGGCGCGGCGCCATGTCGCGCTCGACCGCCTGCAGCGCCGGGGACGTTTCGCTTGCCGTCAGGTTGTAGAACAGCGCCGCCGTGCGGTCCAGCAGGCGGCCGCTGCGGTCGAGTGCGGCGATCGTGTTGTGAAACGTCGGCGCCTGCGTCGACGCGGCGATGCGCTCGATGTCGGCCAGGTGCTCCGTCAGCGCCGCATCGAAGGCCGGCGCATAGTGTTCGGCGGCAACGTTTTGGAACGGCGGAAGGCCGTGCGGCGTGTGCCACGGCTGCAGCAGCGGGTTGGGACTTGTGGGTGCCATCGCGAACTTTCGTGAACGCCTCGTCGGCTGCGCAGGATTTTCCTGCAAATCCCGAGCCCTACCGCACAGGTCCGGCTGGGCCGGGCTACTCAGCTCCCCGCGTGGGACGGCCGGCTTCAGCCGGCCTTGGCGCTCAAAGGCCCTTGCGAATCGCGAGTTCGTCCTTTTCGTCGAAGTCGCGATTCTCACAGCCTTTCGCAAACGTCGCGCGCTGCTCCTGCAAACCCGCGGCCTTGGCATTGAACGCCGGCGTTTTGCCGTTGTACGCGTCGACGTTTCGTTCATGCTCAAGAACACTCGCGTTGTACGCGTCGACGACGGCAGCGCTTGTGCGGTCCAGGGTGGTCAACTCGTCAGCCAACGCCGCCTTGCGCTGTGCGAGGTCGGCCTTCTCCTTGTCCAGCGCGGCCTGCGCGGCGACCAGTTCATGGGCGGCGCCGCGCATGCGTGTCTGCAAATTCAGGCACTCGCGCAATTCGGCGCGCGTCAGCAGGGGCCCGTTCGTCTTGCCTTTGCCCGTGCCTGTGCCCAAGCTGGCGCCGCGCGGCTTGTCGAGCGCCTGCGCCACTGAGCCCTGAAACGCCAACGCCAAGGCGCATCCGAGGCTGATGCGCCACAGGGCGTAGATGGGGGGACGGTGCAGCATCGGCGCGGCCTTTCGAAGCGAAAACTTGGCACATCATGCCACCCACCAGATGAGCCGGCTGCCCCGTAAAACCCGAATCCTCGACGGCCGCGCTCTGCTCTAATGCGCCACCCCGGCAACTCGAGCACGCATGGCGCTGAAGGCGATCATCTACAAGGTCAACATGGGCATTGCCGACATGGACCGCGGCGTTTACGCCGACCAGCAAGTGACGATCGCGCGCCACCCCTCGGAGACCGACGAGCGCATGATGCTGCGCCTGCTCGCGCTCGGGCTGCACCGGCCGGCGAGCGAGACAAACGGTATGCTCGAATTCGCCAAAGGGCTGTGGGACACCGACGAGCCCGACCTGTGGCACAAAGACCTGACGGGGCGCATCGTGCACTGGATCGAAGTCGGCCAGCCCGACGAGAAGCGGCTGCTGAAAGCCTGCGGGCGCGCCGAGCGCGTCACCGTGTTGTGCTTCAGCGCCGCGTGCCAGATCTGGTGGAGCGCGATTGTCGGCAAGGTGTCGCGCGCGACGAATCTGGAAGTGTGGCGCATCACGTCCGAACAAAGCCAGGCACTCGCCGGCCTCGCGCAGCGCGGCATGCAATTGCAATTGAGCGTGCAGGACGGCACGGCGTGGGTCAGCGAAACGCTCGGCGCGGTCGAAGTCACACCGCTGCGGCTGTTCCCGGCTTGAAACCGCACCGATGAGAATCTCCGGCCTGCTTCGCGCCACACTGTTCACCCTGTTGACCCTGCCCATGCAAGAAGCCCCCGCCGACAACACCGACCCGCACCTCTGGCTCGAAGAAGTGCAAGGTGAAGCCGCGCTGAAATGGGTTCGCGAGCGCAATGCCCTCACCCAAAAGGTCTTGCAGGCCGAGCCGAACTTCGAAGCGACGCGCAAACAGTTGCTTGCCATCCTCGACTCGAAAGATCGAATTCCCGCAGTCGTGCGCCGCGGCGCGTGGTTCTACAACTTCTGGCAAGACGCTGCGCAACCCCGTGGCGTGTGGCGGCGCACCACGCTCGATGAGTTCCGCAAGGCGCAGCCGCGCTGGGACACCGTGCTCGACCTGGACCTGCTCGCCAAGACGGAAGGCGAGAACTGGGTCTGGGGCGGCGCGTCATGCCTGGGCCCCGAGTACCGTCTTTGCCTCGTGTCCTTGTCGCGCGGTGGCGCCGACGCCAAGGTCGTGCGCGAATTCGACAGCGTGACGAAGGTCTTCGTCCCGGGCGGTTTCCAGCTTGCCGAGGCCAAGTCCGACGTCGCCTGGTTCGACGTCGATACGCTTTACGTAGGCACCGACTTCGGCCCGGGC
>JBEBHW010000846.1:0-1489 GCA_040081145.1 Burkholderiaceae bacterium | reverse complement strand
CGGGGTTGAAACTTTGCCATGTTCGAGTTCCTGGAAATTGATTGGGCTTAGAACTGCAAACCGGCTTCGCGCGCGGCTTCGGCAAGCGCCTTGACACGGCCGTGGTAGGCGAACCCGGCGCGATCGAACGCGACCCGATCCACACCCGCGGCCTTGGCGCGCTGCGCAATGCGTTGCCCGACCGCCGACGCCGCGGCAACGTTGCCGCCCTTGCCCTTGGCACCGAGTTCCTTGCGCGTTGCCGCTTCCGCCGTGGACGCGCTGGCAAGCACCTTCGCGCCGTCGTCACTGACGATGCTCGCGTAGATGTGCAGGTTCGAGCGGAACACCGTCAAGCGCGCGACCTGCTGCTTGGCAATGCGCTTGCGTGTCTGCAGGGCGCGGCGGGTGCGCTGCTCTTTCTTGTTCAGCATAACGAGTCGCTCCTTACTTCTTCTTGGTTTCCTTGAGGGAAACCTTTTCGTCGATGTAGCGAATGCCCTTGCCCTTGTAAGGCTCGGGCGGGCGGAAAGCGCGCACCTCGGCAGCGACCTGGCCCACCGTCTGGCGATTCGCCCCCGTGATGACGATTTCAGTTTGCGTCGGGCACGCCACTTTCACGCCAGCGGGCATGTCTTTGGCCACCGGATGCGAGAAACCGATCTGCAGCGTCAGCTTCGATCCTGCCGCCTGGGCGCGAAAACCCACCCCGACCAGACTGAGCTTCTTCTCGAACCCCTTGCTGACGCCGCTCACCATGTTGGCAACCAAGGCGCGCATCGTTCCCGACATCGCATCGGCTTGCGCCGTTGCATCGACCGGGGCAAACGTCAGCTTGCCGGCGTCGTTGGTGACGCTCACCAGCGCATTGGCCGGCTGCACGAGCGTGCCGAGCGCCCCCTTGACGCTGACTTGGCCACCACTCACGGCGACTTCAACGCCCTTGGGCACAACGATCGGCATTTTTCCTACGCGAGACATGGGCTCTCCTTAGGCGACGTAGCAAATCACTTCGCCGCCGATACCGGCTTGGCGGGCTTTGCGATCCGTCATCACGCCCTTGGGCGTGGTGACGATGGCCACACCCAGGCCGTTTTGCACGCTCGGAATGTCGTGCCGGCCTTTGTAGATGCGCAGACCCGGGCGGCTCACGCGCTCGATGTGCTCGATCACCGGCCGGCCCGCGTAGTACTTCAGCGCAATCTCGAGTTGCGGCTTGGTGCCGGCGTCGCGCACCGCGAAGGCGTCGATGTAGCCCTCGTCTTTCAAGACGCTGGCGATCGCCACCTTGAGTTTGGACGACGGCATCGACACAGTGGGCTTTTCCACCATCTGCGCATTGCGAATGCGCGTCAACATGTCGGCGATGGGGTCACTCATGCTCATTGGGAATTCTCCTGATCGGGCCGCAGCAGCGCCACGCCTACCAACTGGCCTTGACGATGCCGGGAATGTCGCCCCTGAACGCGAGGTCGCGGATCTTGCTGCGGCCCAGACCGAACTTGCGGAA
>JBEBHW010000174.1:0-7152 GCA_040081145.1 Burkholderiaceae bacterium | reverse complement strand
TCGCAATGCTCATGGTCGAAAACTATAATCCCTGCGCGAATGCGCGCTCGGGGCAAATTAGGGACAAAGTCGCGCGTCGATGGATCACAACCTTCACTCCGCATCGCGCAGGCTCATCGAGCTTCGCATGACTCAGGCCGAGCTCGTGAACAAGCTTGAGCGGCTGATGGCCCAAGAAGCCCGAGACGAGCTGGGCGTGCGCCGGCTGAAGAAGCAGTGCGTGGGGCTGCGCGGCCAGATCACACGTCTGGAGGCGGAACTCGATCCGCCCCAGCCGGCGTGAAGCTCCGGCCCGTGCCGCCGATGGCCTCCCGATGAGCGCGCTGCAAGACGCGGTGCGTGCCGCCTTCGCGCGCGATGGCGCCCTGGCGCGTGCCGATGCGCAGCACCGCGAACGCGACGTTCAATTGGAAATGGCGCTGGGCGTGTGCGAAGCGATCGAGACGCGCAGCGCGCTGGTCGTCGAGGCGGGAACCGGCGTCGGCAAGACATTCGCCTACCTGGTCCCGCTGCTCCTGAGCGGCGCGCGAGCCCTGCTCAGCACGGCCACCAAGAGTCTGCAAGACCAGCTCTTCGTGCGTGACTTGCCGCGCCTGCGCGCCGCCTTGAACGTCCCCGTCAGCGTCGCCTTGCTCAAAGGGCGTGGCAACTACCTGTGCCTGCACCGCCTGGGCCAAGCGCGCCAGGGCGCACAACTGCAGGATCGCTGGGCGGTGCGGGCGCTGGCCAAGGTCGAGGCCTGGTCGCACCGCACCCAGACCGGCGACCTGGCCGAACTCGAAGGGCTGGACGAACGCAGCAGCGTCATCCCGCTGGTCACGTCGACGCGCGAAAATTGCCTGGGCAGCGAGTGCCCGCAGTTCCGCCAATGCCATGTGGTCAAGGCGCGGCGCGACGCGATGGCGGCGGACCTCGTCGTCGTCAACCATCATCTGTTTTTTGCCGACATGTTGCTGCGGGACACCGGTGTCGCTGAACTGTTGCCGAGCGTCGAGTTGGCGGTTTTCGACGAAGCGCACCAGTTGGCCGAGGCGGGGGTGAACTTCCTGGGAACGCTGCTCGCCAGCGGGGCATTGCTCGACTTCGCACGCGACGGCCTGGGCGCGGGCTTGCAGCAGGCACGCGGCCTGCAGCCGTGGGCCGAAGTCTTCGGCCAGGTTGAGCGCGCCGCCCGCGAGTTGCGCCTGGCAGCGGCGGGCAGCCTGCGCGAAACCCGCGGCAGCGTCAAGTTGCGTTGGGACGAGCGTTCGCAGAGCGACGACTTCCGGGCCGCGATGCAGGCCACGGTCAACGCCACGCAAGCCGCCCACAGCGCCTTGCACGCGGTGCTGGAGGCTGGCCCCGACTTTGCCCGCCTGGCCGAGCGCGCCACTGAGCTGAAGGCGCTGGCCGCGCAGTTCCTGGAGCCGGCGGCTGACGGCCGGGTGCGCTGGATCGACGTCACGGCGCACCAAGTTCGGCTCGTCGAGTCGCCGCTCGACATTCGCGATGCCTTGCGCGAGCAAATGGACGCGTCGAGCAAGGCCTGGGTGTTCACTTCGGCCACCCTCGGCGACGATGATCGTCTGAGCTGGTTTACCGAGTCCGCGGGCCTGCACGACGCGCGCATCCTTCGTCTGGGCAGCCCGTTCGACTACGCTGGCAACGCCAGGCTTTACGTGCCCACCAAGTTTCCCAAACCGAACCAGCCCGAGCACTCCCAGGCCGTGTCGAGCCTGGCGGCGCGCTGCGCACGCGCCGTGGGCGGGCGCACCTTTGTCTTGACGACGACGTTGCGGGCGCTGCGCAGCATCGGCGAGCTGCTGCGCGAAGAATTCGAGCGCAACGGCGACGCCATCGAGGTGCTGATCCAAGGGCAGAGCCCGAAGCGCCAATTGATGCAGGACTTTCTCGCGCGGCCGCGCAGCGTGCTCGTAGGCTCGCAAAGCTTCTGGGAAGGCATCGACGTTCCCGGCGAGGCGCTGCTGTGCGTCCTCATCGACAAATTGCCGTTTCCGCCACCGAACGACCCGCTCGTCGAGGCGCGCATCAAGCGCCTGGAGGCGGCGGGGCGCAACGCCTTTGCCGACTACTTCGTCGCCGAAGCGGCGGTATCGCTCAAACAAGGCGCCGGGCGCCTGATCCGCAGTGAGACCGACTGCGGCCTGCTCGTCGTGTGCGACCCGCGACTCGCGGCGATGAACTACGGCGCACGGCTGCGCGCCGCGCTGCCGCCGATGACTGCCGTGGCCAGCGAGGAGATGGCGCTGGATTGGCTCGCGAGTCTGGCCGTCACGGCGAGCTGATCGCCGCGCTGTCAGCTCATGGAGCGATCAGCCCGGCCTCAAGCCAGCTACCAGAGCCGCCACCACGAGCGCGCTTCTTCGACAGGCGGGGCCACCGTCGAATCCGGGAAATTCTTGCGCAGCACGCGCTCGGCGTCATCGCGCAGTTCGGTCAAGCCGAGCCTGGCGTAGCTCTGCACGATCAGCCCCAACGCCTCTTCCACCGCGGGCGATTGCTGGAACTCGCGCACGGCCTGCTGCGCCCGATTCGCCGCCGCAAGGTAGGCGCCGCGCCGGTAGTAGTAGCGCGCGACGTGGACTTCGTAGGCCGCGAGCGAGTTGACGATGAAGACCATGCGTGCACGCGCGTCTGCGGTGTAGTTCGACTGCGGAAACTGCTCGGCGAGCTGTTTGAACGACTGGTAAGAATCGCGCGACGCCTGCTGGTCGCGCTCGGAGAGGTTCTGCCCCGACAGGTTGCCGAAGATGCCCAAGTTGTCGTTGAAGTGGACCAGGCCCTGCAAATACAGCGCGTAATCCAGCGCCGGGCTCGTCGGGTGCAGCTTGATGAAGCGCTCCAGCGCCGCCAGCGCCTGCGCCTTCTCGCCGCTCTTGTACAGCACGTAAGCGCGCTCCAGTTGCGCTTGTTGGGCGAGAATGGTGCCCGCGGCGCGGCCTTCCAGGCGCTCGTAAAGTTTCGCGGCTCTCTCGTACGCCCCGTTATCGGCCTCTTGCTTGGCCTCGGCGTAGAGCTTTTCGAGGTTCCAGCCGGCGGTCTCGTCCTTGGGCGTCGAGCCGCAGCCCGCCACCCCCGCCAGCACGATGCATGCCACGATGAACGCGCCAATCCGCCCACGCGAAGGTTTCACATTCAAGCGTCGTAGTCGCATCAAGGCAGCCTGTCGGGAAAATCGAGGCGCAATTATAGGGAGCGGCATTTGAACAAGGTGCATGCCTCACCGGCTGGCGACAACGCTGCGGAGCCCGGGGAAGGTTTGGCGCTGGACGAGCCCGAGCCGCGCAAGGCCCTGGTTCCCGACGCGCTGCACGGCCAGCGCCTTGACAAAGCGCTCGTGCACTTCGCCCCGGAGTTCTCGCGCAACCACTTGCAGGCCTTGATCGAGGCCGGGCATGTGCGCGTGGGCGGGCAGGTGCGCAACAGCTCGTCGAGCAAGGTCGCGGCGGGGCAAGCGATCGAGTTTGAATTGATCGCCACCGCCGAGTCGCAGGCGTTTCGCGCCGAGGCGTTGCCGCTGTCCATCGTCTTCGAAGATCCGCACGTGATCGTGCTCGACAAGCGCGCCGGCTGGGTCGTGCACCCGGCGGCGGGCAACTGGTCGGGCACGTTGCTCAACGCCCTGCTGGCGCACCACGCGGGCGCGGCGAGCCTGCCGCGTGCCGGCATCGTGCACCGCTTGGACAAGGACACGTCGGGCCTGATGGTCGTCGCCAAGACCTTGCTGGCGGCTACGGCGCTGGTGCGTCAGATTGCGGCGCGCGAGGTGCACCGCGAATATCGCGCCATCGTGCATGGCGAGGTGCCGGCCGCGCCGTTCAGCATTGACGCGCCCATCGGGCGCGACCCGCGAACCCGGGTGCGCATGGCGGTGGTGGCGCAGGGCAAGGCCGCGCGCACCGATGTGCAGCGCCTCGCCTGCAGCGGCCGGCACAGTACCCTGCAGTGCACGCTGCACACCGGGCGCACCCATCAGATCCGGGTGCACCTCGCGTCGCGCGGGCATGCGCTCGTCGGCGACGTGCTGTACGGCGGCGCGCCGGCGCTGGGCATGGAGCGCCAGGCCTTGCACGCCGCCAGGCTCGGCTTCGCGCATCCGGCCACCGGGCTGACGCTGACTTTCGAGGCGCCGCCGCCGCGCGACTTTGCGCACGCGTGGGCGCTGCTGATGGACCCGTCCGCGCCGCGTTGAGCGCGTCGCCGGCGCGCATGGGTACAATGCCGGAAGCCGCGCCAGCGCAAGGCCCCGGGAGTTGGCAGTGCCGACCCGGGCCGCAGTCTGTTCCCGCACGCGAGTGCGGCGCCTGCGGCAAGTGCATGTTGCGCCGGCCGGGGAGCCATGGGGCCCTGGGCCAAGAGAGGCGTCGCCCGCCGGCCACTGCGTGATTTCGCACCTCCTGATCCGCCCGGTAATGCGCCTGGACGGACCCCGAGCACTCGCCCCGCAAAGCTGCGGGGCCATTCGGCGCAAGGATTTTGATCGTCCATGAATACACAAGCTGCAAAGCGCGTCCTCGAGACGGCGCTGTTGTGCGCAGACCGGCCCTTGACCCTGGCTGAATTAGGCGCCCTGTTTGTCGGCGAGCTTGGGCCCGACAGCCTGCACATGCTGCTCGACGAATTGCGCAACGACTGGGCCGAGCGCGGCCTCGAAGTCGTGACGCTGGCCAGCGGCTGGCGCATGCAGAGCCGCCCGGCGATGCGCGAGTACCTGGACCGCCTGAACCCGGAAAAGCCGCCGAAATATTCGCGCGCCGTGCTCGAGACCCTGGCCATCATTGCCTACCGCCAGCCGGTGACGCGCGGCGACATCGAAGACATTCGCGGCGTGACCGTGGCCAGCCAGATCGTCAAGCAGCTCGAAGACCGGGGCTGGGTCGAAGCGATCGGCTTTCGCGAAGCGCCGGGCCGCCCTGCACTGCTCGCGACGACGCAGGCGTTTCTCGACGACCTGGGGCTGTCCAACCTGACAGACCTGCCCTTGTTGCACGGTACCGGGCAGGCCACGCCGCCCGCAGAACACGCACAGGCCCAGGCGTCGCTGCTCGACCCGCAAGCGAGCCTGGCCCTCGACGTTGCCGGCGCCGCGAGAGACTTTGTTCTGCACCCTGCAATCAGCGACGCGGCTTACAGCGTCGATTCTTCCCCCCCGCCCGCCATCGCAGCCGCCTCCATGGGACCCTCAGCATGAATGAGAACTCGAACTCGCCACCCGACGACGCGGTCACGCCTAAGCCTGCGCGGCCGCGCCGTGTACCCGCGGTCAAGGCTGACGGCTCGCTGGCGTCCGGGCCGGTCCTCGACGCCGGAGCGGCGCAAGCGCCCGACGCCGACAGCCCTGCTGCGGCAGCGCCGCCGCGGCGCCGACGCAAAATCGAAGTGACGCCGCCCGACGCCGCCCCTGGCGACCCGGCGCCCGATGCGCCGCACCGTGAGCTGGCCGGCGCACCCGAGCTGCGCACGATTGCGGCGCTGCCCGAATCGCAACATGTCGCGCCCGAGATCCCCGAAGGCCCAGCCGCTGCGCCGGCCAACGGCACCGGCGAAGTCGCCGCATCGCCGGGCGGTCAGCCGCGGGACGACGATGACAGTCCGCGCGGACGGCGCCGCAACCGGCGCGACCGCAAGCGGCGCGACCGCGGTGACGCACCGGGCGGCGAGGCAAGCCCTGACGGTGCGCAAGGCCCCGACGGCGACGCAGCGCCACGAATTCAGGCCGCCGTCGCCCAGGCCGGTGAACTGTTCGCGCAAGTGTTGTCCGGCGCGTTCGACACCGACCGGACTCCCGCCGACGCTGCGCCTGAATACGCCGACGATCCGGTGCTCGCCGATGCCGATGCAGATGCGGCAGCGCCGGCCGAGGTTGAAGCGCACAAGCGCATTCTTGCTGCCGAGCCGGAAGCGCCGAAATTGCACAAGGTGTTGGCGCAGGCCGGCGTGGGCTCGCGGCGCGACATGGAAGACATGATTCTGGACGGGCGCATCACGGTGAACGGCGAACCCGCGCACGTGGGGCAGCGCATCGCCGCGGGCGACCAGATCAAGGTCAACGGGAAAATCGTCAAGGTGCGCATCGTGCCGCCGCCGGCGCGCCTCATTGCCTATCACAAGCCGGTCGGCGAAATCGTCACCCACGACGACCCGCAGAACCGGCCCACCGTGTACCGGCGCCTGCCGCGTCTGGCGCAAGGCAAGTGGCAATCAGTGGGGCGCCTGGACATCAACACGGAAGGCCTGCTGCTTTTCACGAATTCGGGCGAGCTGGCGCATCAGTTGATGCACCCGCGCTTCGGTGTGGAACGCGAATACGCGGTGCGTGTGCTCGGCACCCTGGAGTCCGAGGCCAAGGCGCGCCTGCTCGCCGGCGTCGAAGTCGACGGCCAATTGGCCAACTTCCGCTCCATCGAAGACGGCGGCGGCGAAGGCGTGAACCGCTGGTACCGTGTCGTCATCGCCGAAGGTCGGAACCGCGAAGTGCGAAAACTCTTCGACACGGTGGGGCTGACGGTGAACCGACTGATCCGCATTCGTTACGGCAGCGTCGTGCTGCCGCACGGCCTCAAGCGCGGCGTGTGGGTGGATCTGGACGAGAACGAAATGCGCGCGGTGCGCCGTCTTGCCGGCGGCGACCGCCCGCCGCGCCAGGAAGCGAGTACTGGCCGGGCCCCGGAGCGCGGCCCTGATCGTGGCCCGGATCGCGGCGCGGAACGCGGCGGCCACCCGCCGCGCCCACGCAACGATCGCGGTGGGGGCCACGCCGATCGGCAGCGTGATCCGCAACGCGACTCACAGCGCGACCCGCAACGCGACCCACAGCGGGACCCACAACGCGGCCGCTCCACGCCCCACCAGGCGCCGCAAGTTCAGCCCGAGCGCGAAGCGTCTTTCGAGCGCGGGCCTGACACGGACTTTGACGCCGACCACGACTTCGACCCGCGCAACATCCCGAACCCGCTGGAACAGACCTTCGACAAGCGCTTCGTGCAAAACCCGCGAAGCCCCGCAGGCGGGCGCGGCTTCGGACGCGGCGGCGGCGGCTTCGGCCAAGGCGGCAGTGCCCCGCCACCGGCGGGCCCGCGGCGCGGCTCGGGGCCGAAGGAGCCGGATCCGCTGCAAACCTCGGTGGGCTACATCGGCGCCGACGCGTTTCAC
>JBEBHW010000173.1:0-7186 GCA_040081145.1 Burkholderiaceae bacterium | reverse complement strand
ATGGACGCTGCGCTGCTGCAAGCGGTGGAGGCGAACCGGCGTGCGCTCGCGCAACTGGTGGAGCAAGGCGCGAACCTGCGCGAAGGGCAGATGAAGAAGGCGCTCGCCGACGTCGAGAAGATGGAAGACTTGTTGTTCGGTGCGATCGACAAGGCCGTGCAAGGTGTGCCCGCTCCCCTGCAATCCGCCTGGTCGAATGTGCTGGAGGCCGGCAAGGCGGCAGGCACCGGGACGGGCAACAAGGCGGCAGCAAGCGTGGCGCAACTCACCGAGCAGGCACGCAAGTCATTGCGCGACGGGCGCGAGCTGGGATTGAAGGCCGCGCAGACGATGCTGGACAGCTACAGCGCACTCGTGAGCGGCGTGTTGATCGGCATGTCGGAAGGCATGCAGGGCAAGGCGCCCGCTGAAGCGCCAGCCAAGCCGCGCGCGGGTCGGGCGCGAGCGGGCTGAGGCGCAGCGCAGCAGGCGCGAGTTGGGGGGACGGTCATTGGCGCGCGCGTCGCGCCGGCAGCGTGACGCGGAGGAGGTCGTCATTGGCTTCAAAGGCCGCATCCCTCCCGGAGTATTCGCGAGTGAGCGGGACGATTTTGCGTCTGACCCCCATGCCACGATGTTCCACATACCCGTAGTCGCGCATCACCTCCACGATGATCGGATTGCGAGCTGAACGCTGACCGGCAAGCATCTTGTCCACCGTCATCGAGTTCTGCAGCGCGCCGGGGCTCGTGACTTCCAATCGGTCGGCATAGTTCACCACCTCGACCTCCGTCGCACGCGTCCAATCTCGATGCACCAGGGCGTTGAGAACGGCCTCCCGAACCGCCTCGGTGGAGTATCGAGCGGTGGCATCCAGCCGCACACCGTCTTGAAGCGCAACCGCGGGATCGGTGGTGAACGGTCGCATGCGATCCACCAGCCGCTCGAGGAGGCCGCCTTCGACGAGCTGCCTTGCCTCGCCAGAGCCACCTCGCCACAGTGCAATCAGCGGTCCGTCGAGAACGCTGTCATCCTGCGCCTGATATTCCTTGTCCACCCCGCTGAACGACATCCATCGCACGCCCGCCTGCCGAAGCGTGCGGCGCGGGCTGTGGCCGAACAGCACCAGACCTGCGATCGTGCAGACTGATGGACCGTCGGGGCGCAAGGCCATGAATCCCAACCCAAGCAGGCGACGCTCCCACTCTGGGTCGGACTGAGGAACGGCGGGATCGCCCGCGATGTGCACGATGTAGTCCGTCAATCGCGCCAGATCCAGATCGGCCAGCACGCTGCCCGAAACCGGAAGCACTTCGGAATGCAGCAGGCCGCCACTCTCGAATAGTCGGGCCTGCTGTTCACGCGTTGCACGACGCGACGTGCTTCCAACGCGGACGTAGATCTCTTCGCGGTCGTTGTGCCGCACGACGTAGGGCTTGGCAGTACCCTGCGTCAGCGTGATCACCGCGACGCGCTTGCCGTCATCGAACGCTACTTCCTCGTAGAACGGCAGGATGAGCGGGTGCACAAAACGCCCGAAGACAGTGTCCATCACCCAGCGCTCGAGGTCGGGCCGCTGGATGCCGCTGATGCGGCCGTCGTCCTCAACGCCCAGCAACACGCAACCGCCCCGAAGATTGGCCAGCGCAACGATCTCCCGGGCCAACTGCTCCGGCCGCAGGTCGTCCCGCTTGAACTCGATGCCGGAGTTCTCTGCGTTGGCGATCAACTGCAGCAGTTCATTCTTCAACATGTCTGCTTCGAAACTCGGTCAGAACTCATACTTGGCCTTGCGCTGCATGAAGGCCTCGCGCCCACCTTCGAGCAGGGTCGCCACGTTGTCGCGGATGAACGGCACGTCGATCGACCCCTGCGCCGACGCGGCCAGAGACCCGTGAGACTCCGTCGCGCTGAACACGCCGATCCATTCGGCATCCCCAAACACTGGAATGTTGGCGTTGTGGGTCGCAAAAATGAACTGCCGTTGCGTCTTGGCCTGGCGCAATTCCCGCACGATGCGCTCGGCGATGAACGCATTGTCGAGGTTGTCCTCGGGTTGATCCATCACCAGGGGGTCGCGATTGTCGAGCAGCAGCAGGTGCAGGATGGCCGTGCATTGCTGTCCGGTGGAAAGCTTGTCGAGTGCCCTGAACACCGGCGGCGCATCGCCGTGAGCCACGTTCAGCTCGATGCGCACGCGGTGCGCCAACTCCAGCGACTCGAGCGCCATCATTTTCGAGCGTGGCAATTTGGCCAAGGCCTCGGCCACCACGGGCGTCAAACCCCACTCGACCTCGAGCATGCCTTTACCTTCCCGAATGCTTTCCGCCAGTTGGATGGGCGAGAAGGTGGACCGGTCATCGATCCAGGTCAGTCGCTTCTCGCCCACGCCCTCGAGCTTGCATTCGAGCAGGAAGTCCTTCAAGGGCTTTCGGTCGCCTTCGGGCTCGATCTCAATGCGCAGCCGGCCGTCAAGGCGCTTGTTCAGACGCTTGGTGGCCGCATGTAGCGCCTGGAGACGTTGATGCCGACGATCGGAAAGCTGCGCCAACAGATTGCGGCGGTCCTGCTGCAGGCCCTCGATCAGCTGCGCAAAGGTGGTCACGCGCGTGGACAGCGGTCTGATGCCTTCGATCTCCTGCTGCAAGCGCTGATACTCCGCCCCGATCTGCTGCCCGGTTCGGCCTGCAGCGGCAGGCAAGCCGCGCAAGGCTTTGTCAATATCGGTTTGTGCCGTCGATTGGACGGTGAGCCACATTTCGCGGGCCTCTCGCATCGCGACTTCGGCCTGGGCCACCGAAGCATTGCCCTGCTTCAGAAGGTCGGACATCGACTTGTGCAACTGCTCCAACACCGCGCGCATCGCGACCAGTGCCGCCGCATTGGGCAAGCCCTCCAGCGCCTTGTCACTGATGAACGTCAGATCCGGCAGCGCGTCTTCCAGCGCCGCCAGCGCCGACTGCACGCGCCCCGATTCCTCTTGAGCGCGCGTGTCGATTTGCCGCTCGCGTTCCAGCAGCGGCACCCGGGCCAGCTTGTCCTTCAGCCCGAACGCATCGTAGCCCTGCAATTGTTCCTGTAGCTTGGGTAGCCGGTTGACCTGTGCTTGAAGCTGATCCGCATCATCCAGCGCCTTGGTCAGTTGCGCGCCGTTTTCACGCAGCCGCCGTTGCACCTGCTCCAGTTGGGCGCGAGCGTCGTGGTCTTTCGGCATGAAGCGCTCCAACAGCCGCAACCGGCTGCTCTCGTCCTGTGCCAGCTCGTAAATCTCGTTCTGACCGTAGACGTCAATCTCCGGCAGCAGGTCGCGCGGCAGCAGCGTCGAGACCTGGCCGAGCGCATCGCGCACGATCGGCGCTTCGCCGTGTCGACGGGTCACCGTATAGCGCTGGCCGTGCTGAGCCGACGAGGTGATCTCCACTTCCACGCGCCCCAGTTCTTTGCCCAGGTTCTCTTTGATGATCTCCAGATGCAGCTTGCGCGCCTGAGTGCCCGTTGGGATCAGGTCAAGCGCAAAACGCAGGCACTCGATCAGCGTGGACTTGCCGGTGCCACGGCCGCCGATCACCGTATCCAGATGCCCGGACAACACGGCGTGCAGCCCGTCCAGGTAGCCGCCGCTGACGCGAATCGCGTGGATCGATCCTGGCGGCTCGACGGGCTGCTCCGAGTTCAGGCGGACCCGCGACTCCGGGTCCAGGAACGCCACCTTGAAAGCATCGAAGCTCGGCCGGGTCATCTTGATCAGGCAGGTGGCTGAAGGGTCGGCTAGATCGTCAGGCCGCGCGACATCGCGCGCATTGATCGCCGCCACCGGGCGCTCACGCTTCCAGTTCGGGTCCTTGTTCAGGATGATCTGCTTGAATTCGGGCGGCAAATCATCCACCGCCCCTGGAATCTGAACGGCCCGCAGCGATTCGGAATCGACCCAGTTGTGCACCGACTTGCGGAACAGCATGCCGTTTTCGAGCGTGGCATGCGCGGCATACCAGAAGCCGCCGAGTTGGTGAACCTCGCGCGCAATCTCCTGGCAACCCTTGCTGGAGGGCCAGACGGTTGCTTCCGGCTTGGTCAAGCCCAACGCACCGAGGTAGCGGTTCAGCTCGTCACGCGAGGTGGCTTCCGTAAACAGGCACACCATGTGGAATTTCTCGGTGCAGGCGATTTCGAATCCGGGGAAGACCACGATTCCGGAGGCCTGAAGTGCCTTGCGCAGCGCGTCAATGCTCTCGATGCCCCCGTGGTCCGCGATGCCGACCACGTCGACCCGCAACTCCTCGCATCGCCCCACCACGGCCGCGTTGTACTCGGCTTCGCTCAGGCCATGCGACGCGCCGCGATACGCGGCGCTGTAGCCGGCCGTATTGACCTGCAGCGCACATTTCCAGAACCTGGCGAAGGTGTGGGAGTGATCGTTCATGGTTTGCCTCTCGCCGCACGCTTCTCCGCCACCGTCAGATGGTGGGCTCGTTGTTGTGCCGCGGATCGTATCTCACAGCCTGCCTCGTGCCCCTCAGCGTCCCGCCGCATCCATCTCGACGCCCCGGGTCTCCTTGACAAACACGAACCCGATCGCGCAACTCGCGAGCGCCACACCGATCGGGTACCACAGGCCACTCGTCATGTTGCCGGTGAACGCAGAGATGGCAAACGCCGTGCTCGGCAGCAGGCCGCCGAACCAGCCGTTGCCGATGTGGTACGGCAGGCTCACCGACGAGCAGCGCACGCGCGTCGGGAACATCTCCACGAGCAGCGCCGCGATCGGGCCGTAGACCATGGTCACGAACACGATCAACACGAACAGGATGGCGATCACGCGCAGGTGGTCGATTCGTGCGGGGTCGGCGCGCGCCGGGTAGCCGGCGGCGTCGAGCAGCTCGGTCAAGCGGCCTGAAGTCGCCGGATCGTCGCTGACGATCTGAATCTGCTGCGGGCCCACGCTCACCGTCGCGGCACCGCTGCCGGGAATGAAGCTGTAGCGCACCGCCCGGTCGGAGAGGCGCCGCTTCGCGATGTCGCAGCCGCTCACCAACGGGCGCATGCCGCTCGGGTCGAACTGCCAGGCGCAATCGGCCGGGTCCGCCGTGAGCACCACGCCGATGCTTTGTTGCGCCTGGACTAGCGCCGGGTTCGCGGCCACGGCCAGCGCATCGAACAGCGGCAGGTAGGCGAGCGCGGCCAATACGCAGCCGCCGAGGATGATGGGTTTGCGTCCCACCCGGTCCGACCACGCACCGAACACGACGAACAGCGGCGCACCCAGCGCCAGCGCGGCACACATCATCAGGCTCGCCGTCGTCGGATCCACCTTGAGCTGCAGCGTCAGAAAAAACAGCGCCTGGAACTGGCCGGTGTACCAGACCACGGCCTGCCCTGCGACCAGGCCGAACAACGCGATCAGCACGAGCCGCAAATTGCGCCAGCGACCGAAGGCTTCGCGCAGCGGCGCGCGCGACGCACCGCCCGCGCGCTTCAGGCGCAGGAACAACGGCGACTCGTGCAGGCTCAGCCGCACCCAGATGCCGATCACGAGCAACAGGAACGAGAGCAGGAACGGCACGCGCCAGCCCCACTCCACGAACGCAGCCTCGCCCAGCGCAGCGCGCACGCCGACGATGACGAGCAGCGCCAGCAACAGGCCCAGGCTCGCCGTGGTCTGGATCCAGCCGGTGTAGAAGCCGCGGCGCGTCGGCGGCGCGTGCTCGGCGACAAAGGTGACGACACCGCCGTATTCGCCGCCGATCGCCAGGCCCTGCAACAACCGCAGCATCACGAGCAGCACCGGCGCCGCAATGCCCAGTGTCTCGGCGCCGGGTAGCACGCCCACGGCAAACGTCGCCACGCCCATCAGCAACAGCGTGATGAGGAAGGTGTACTTGCGGCCGATCAGATCGCCCAGGCGACCGAACAGCAGCGCACCGACGGGGCGCACCACGAAGCCGGCGGCAAATGCGAGCAGCGTCAACACCTGCGCCGCGCGCTCTCCCTGCGCAGCGAAGAAGTGCAGCACCAGCACCGGGCCGAGCACCCCGTAGAGGTAGAAGTCGTACCACTCGAACAAGGCGCCCAGACTCGACGCGACGATCACCTTGCGGTGTTCGGCGGGCATCGACGCGGATTGGCTGGACGGAACCATGCGCCATTCTCGCTGCGGAATACCAAGGTGCGGCAGCAGGCCCTCGCAGGTAGGATGCAGCATGCCCAACGCGTTCGACTTCTCGGCCTCGCCATTCGACTGCCTGGCCGCGGACGAACAGCGCCTGGTTCGCGACGCGGTGGACATCGCCTACTTCCGCGAAGGCGAAGTCCTGCTCGAACCCGGCATCGAACCTGCGCACCTGTTCGTGATCATCAAGGGCCACGTCTCGCAATTCGACGCGAATGAACTCGTCGCCACCTACGGACCGAACGACAGCTTCGACGGCCGATCCCTCGTCGCCGGCCGCGCCAGCAGCCGTTTCGTCGCCGCCGAGGAAGTGCTCGCCTACCAGCTGGCGAAGGAGGCGGTCAACTCGCTGATTTCGAGCAACGCGACGTTCGGTGCCTTGCTGTTTTCGGACTTGTCGAACAAGCTTGGGGCGCTGGCCCAGCGCCACAGCCAGCGCGAAATGCAGGCGCTGACGATGTCGCGCGTGGCTCAGGCGTTTCTGCGCCAGGCGCATGAGGTCGACGGCGCCACCTCGATCGTCGGCGTGGCCACGCTGATGCAGGCGCAGCACACCAACAGCGTTCTCGTGCGCGACGGCGCGCGCCTGGGCATCTTCACCAACACGGGGCTGCAGCGCGCGGTGATCGATGGCCGGCCGCTGGCCACGCTGCCCGTGCGCGATCTGGCGACGTTCAAGCTCGTCACCATCGCGCCCGATGCGCCGTTGTTCGACGCGCTCGCGCTGATGATCGAGCATCAGGTGCACCGCCTCGTCGTTGCCGAAGCGCACGGCGACGGCACGCGCATCGTCGGCCTGCTCGAACAGCTCGACTTGCTGAGCTTCCTGTCGAACCACTCCTACCTGATCACGGTGCAGATCGTGCAGGCCAAAGACCTCGATCAGTTGCGCGCCGCCGCCGAGCAGGTGACGCGCCTGGTCGCCCTGCTCTACCGCGGCGGAACGCGGGTCGCGCAGATCGGCAAACTCGTGCAGGCGCTGAATGCCAAGTTGTTCGAGCGGACCTGGCAGATGATCGCGCCGCCTGAATTGCTCGCCGA
>JBEBHW010000172.1:0-7198 GCA_040081145.1 Burkholderiaceae bacterium | reverse complement strand
AACCTGTACGCGTATCAGCATGGCAAACGCATCCACATCGGGCCGATCCGCGTCGACCCCGAAGGCGCGCTGACGAAGGCGTTCGATGCGAGGCGCCCGGTGGTCGCGAACAATCGCGCCGAAATGCAGGCCCTGGGGCTGCGCCATGTGCCGGGCACCGAACTCAGCCTGTCGACGGCGATGGTGCCCATCTACTCGGGCGATCGCGTCTTGGGCGCGATCTCGCTGCAAAACCACGAACGCGAAAACGCGTTTGGCGATGCCGAAGTGCGCCTGCTCAGCACGGTGGCGGCGAGCATGGGCGTGGCGCTGGAAAACGCGCGATTGTTCGACGAGACGCAGCGCCTGCTGAAAGAGACCGAAGCGCGCAACGCCGAACTCGCGGTCATCAACGACGTGCAGCTCGGTATGTCGCGCGAACTCGAATTCCAGGCCATCGTCGACCTGGTCGGCGAGCGCTTGCGCGACGTCTTCAACACCGGCCACATCGCGATCTTCTGGTGGGACGAGCAGGCCCAGCTTGCGCGCGGCGTGTACGTCGTGCAGTTCGGTGTGCACGTGCAGATCCCGCCCTTCAAGCCGGATCTGAACGGTCCGATGATGAAGGCGTTTGCGAGCAAACGTCCGATCGTCGCGAACAGTCGTGCCGAAATGGCCACGCTCGGCCTGCGCGCCGTGGACCGGGTCGACCCGTGCCTGTCGCGCGCCATGGTGCCGGTGTTCTCGGGCGAGCGCCTCATCGGCGCGATCTCTCTCGAAAGCCACGAGTGCGAAGGCGCGTACAGCGAAGCGCAAGTGCGGCTCCTGACGACGGTCTCGGCGAGCCTGGGCGTGGCCTTGGAGAACGTGCGCCTGTTCAACGAGACGAAGGATGCGCTGGAGCGGCAGACCGCGACGTCCGAGGTGCTGCGAGCCATCAGCGCTTCAATCTCCGACATTCAGCCGGTTTTCGATGTGATTGCGGAACGCGCGGCGCGCCTGGCCACCGCCGACTACGGCATGGTGTTCAGGTTCGACGGCGAATGGATTCATGTGGCGAGCGCGTTTGGCGTCAGCGCGCAGGGCATCGATGCGGCGCGCAATGCGTTTCCGATGCAACCTGGCAATGGGTCGATCACGGCGCAGGCGGTTCGGGACGGTGAAGTCGTGAACCGAGCAGACGTGTTGGCCCTGACCGACATGGAGTATCTGACCAAACCGGTCGCACGCGCCACCGGCTATCGCAGCGTCCTGAGCGTCCCGATGAAGCGCGACGGACAGATCGTCGGCGCGATCACGGTCATGCGCCCGCCGATCGGGCAATTTGCCAAGAAGGAGGTCGAATTGCTCGAGACCTTTGCCAGCCAGGCCGTGATCGCGATCCAGAACGCCCGACTGTTCAAGGAAGCGGAGGAAGCGCGTGCCCAGGCCGAAGCCGCAAATGAGGCGAAGAGCGCTTTCCTCGCGACAATGAGCCACGAGATCCGCACGCCGATGAACGCCGTGATCGGCATGAGCGGCCTGCTGCTCGACACGCCGCTTACCGACGAGCAGCGCGACTTCGCCTCGACGATTCGCGACTCGGGCGATTCGCTGCTGCTCATCATCAACGACATTCTCGATTTCTCGAAAATCGAGGCCGGCCGCATGGACTTGGAGACGCAGGCTTTCGACTTGCGCGAGTGCGTGGAGTCGGCGCTTGACCTGATCGCCGGGCGCGCCGCGGAGAAACACCTCGACATTGCGTATCTGTTGGAGGGCGACGTTCCGTCGGCGATCCTGGGCGACGTGACGCGGCTGCGGCAGATCTTGTTGAACCTGCTCTCCAACGCCGTGAAGTTCACCGAAGCCGGCGAAGTGGTCCTCAGCGTCACATCGGCCAATGAGGAACTTCACTTCGCCGTGCGCGACACCGGGATCGGTCTCAGCGAACAAGGCAAGAGCCGACTCTTTCAAAGCTTCAGCCAGGCTGACAGCACGACGACGCGCAAATACGGCGGAACGGGCCTGGGTCTGGCGATCAGCAAGAAGCTCGCCGAACTGATGGGCGGCACGATGTGGGTCGAAAGCGCCGGCGCGGGACAAGGCTCGACGTTTCGATTCACGATTCGCGCAACCGCCGCCGAGCTCTCTGAAGGCCAGCGGCGCAGTGTCGTAGGCGAGCAGGAGGCGCTGAAGGGCAAGCGCATCCTGGTCGTTGATGACAACGCGACGAACCGGCGCGTCCTGTCGCTGCAGGCGGCGAAGTGGGGCATGGTGGTGCATGACACCGACGACCCGCAACGCGCCTTGCAATGGCTGAAGGGCGAAGCGACCGGCGTTGCCCAGGGTGAATACGACCTCGCCATCCTCGACATGCACATGCCCGGCATCGACGGCGCGACGCTCGCCAAACAGATCCGCGACGCCGGCCAGACGCTTCCGCTGGTGCTGTTCACATCGCTCGGACGCCGCGAAACCGATGCGAAGCTGTTTGCCGCCACGCTTGCCAAGCCGCTGCGCCAGAGCCAGCTCTTCGACCTGCTCATGAACCTGCTCGCGCCGCACAGCGACACAAAAGCGCCACAGCCTGTGGCGAAACCAAAAATCGACGCGACGCTCGCGGCGCGTCACCCCTTGCGCATCCTGCTCGCCGAAGACAACGCCGTGAACCAGAAACTCGCGCTGCGCCTGCTCCAGCAAATGGGCTACCGTGCCGACGTGGCGAGCAACGGTGTCGAAGCCATTGAATGCGTTGAGCGCCAGCCGTATGACGTGGTGCTGATGGACGTGCAGATGCCCGAGATGGATGGCCTCGAAGCTTCGCGCCGCATCACCGCGAAGTGGCCACCGCACGAGCGGCCGCGCATCGTGGCGATGACGGCGAACGCGATGCAGGGCGATCGCGAAGAGTGTCTCGCCGCGGGGATGGACGATTACGTGACCAAACCGATCCGCGTGGATGCGCTGGTGGAGAGCTTGTTGCGCGTCGCGCAGCGCCCTGAAAGTACCGCATGACGCATGCCAAGGCGCCGCTGCGCCGCTCTGCGCCCACTGGCGCAGGTGAATTCAGCGATGGTCTGTTGAATGCCACATTGCGCATGAACCAGCTGCGCAGTGCTGCTGCGCTGCACGAATTCCTGATCGACGCCGTCGGCCGGATGTGCACCGCACAGCGCGTATTGCTCGTGTTGCAAGATGGCGATGCGCTGCAGGTTGCGGGTTCGCTCCTGCCGCAAAGCGAGACTGCCGACTCGCTGCTGGAGGCAGTCACGCCCTGGCTCGACGAAGCGCGGCGCAGCCGCGCGGTGCGCCTGCGTCACGGGCCAGCAGGCGCCGATCCAGGCGACCAGCGCTCGTGCCTCGTTGCGCCACTGATCGCGCAGAACCGGGTCCTCGGTTTCCTCTACGCCGACATCGAAGGTGCGTTCGGACGTTTCCACGCACACGACCGCGATCTGCTCGGGATGCTCGCCGCGCAGGCCGCGGTGGCGCTGGACAACGCGCAGTGGGCGCAGGGCCTGGAGCGCGAAGTCGAGGCACGCACCCGCGAGCTGAGCGAGGCACTGCAGCAGCAGACCGCCACCGCCGGCGTGCTGCAAGTGATCGGCAGTTCGGTTGCCGATACCGCACCCGTGTTCGACAAGATCCTGCGATCCTGCGAACAGCTGTTCAGCGCGTCGATGTTCAGCCTGCACCTGGTGAACGACGCCGGCCTGCTCGACGTGGCGCGCATGCGCTTCACCGAGGCGACGCGCGCGATGATCGGCGAAGCGAACATTGCAGCAGCCGAAGCCGACCTGCGCTCGGCCTATCCCGCGCCGCTGGCCCATACCTCGGCGGAACTGTCGTTTCGCGCCGGTGCCGTGATTCAAAGCGCTGACGTGCTGAACGATCCCTTGGCACCCGCGTCGAGCCGCGCGATCGCGATGCGCACCGGGCGCAGCTTCGCCTTCCTCTGCGCGCCGCTGCTGTGGGAAGGCAAGGGCATCGGCACGCTCTCGATGCAGCGTCTGGAACTCGGGCCGTTCCGCGCGCAGGAACACGCGCTGCTCAAGACCTTTGCCGACCAGGCTGTGATCGCGATCCAGAATGCGCGGCTGTTCCGCGAGACGCAGGAGGCGTTGGAGCAGCAGAGAGCGAGTTCAGACGTCCTGCAGGTGATTGCGGGATCGCTATCCGATGCTCAGCCGGTATTCGAGAAGATCCTGGAGAGTTGCAGTCAACTGTTTCGCAGCACATCACAGGTGCTCAAGCTGCTTGATAACGACGACTTCTTGCGACTGGCGGCCGTGCGGTTGCCGGAGTCGGCGGCGGGAGGGGCGTTCAGCGACGCGCAGATGGCAGCGGGACGCGAGTTGATCCACAAGGCCTACCCGATGAAGCTTAGCGGCGGCGAAGCAGCTGAGATGCGGCGTGGCAAGGGCGTGTACAGGTCCAGCGACGTGCTGAACGATGCAAACGTGGGGCCGGCCCTGCGTTCCGCAGCCAATGTCATCGGGTATTCCTATGCGCAGATGGGCGCCACGATGTTCTCTGGCGACAAGTGCATCGGAAGCATTGTTGTCAATCGAGGGGTTGGCGACGGATTCACGGCCAAGGAGCAGGCGCTGCTAATGTCGTTTGCCGACCAGGCGGTGATCGCGATCCAGAATGCGCAGC
The DNA here is from genome assembly GCA_040081145.1 of Burkholderiaceae bacterium. Lineage (GTDB taxonomy): Bacteria > Pseudomonadota > Gammaproteobacteria > Burkholderiales > Burkholderiaceae_C > JAEMQF01. Next base: position 2,578 of record JBEBHW010000172.1, on the reverse strand, counting down.
TGTTCAGGCAGACTCAGGAGGCGCGCTCCGACGCGGAGAGCGCCCGCGCCGCTGCCGAAGCCGCCAACGAAGCCAAGAGCGCCTTCCTGGCCACGATGAGCCACGAGATCCGCACGCCGATGAACGCGGTGATCGGTATGAGCGGGTTGCTGCTCGATACGCAATTGACCGACGACCAGCGCGACTTCGCCACCACCATCCGCGACAGCGGCGATTCGCTGCTGACCATCATCAACGACATCCTCGACTTCTCCAAGATCGAAGCCGGGCGCATGGACATCGAGGCGCATCCGTTCGACCTGCGGGAGTGCGTCGAGTCGGCGATGGACCTGATCGGCGGCCGCGCGGCCGAGAAACACCTCGACATCGCCTACCAGTTCGAAGGCGATGTTCCGCCCGCCCTCAGCGGCGACGTCACGCGCCTGCGCCAGGTCTTGCTGAATCTGCTGTCCAACTCGGTCAAGTTCACCGAGAAGGGCGAGGTGGTGCTGACGGTGCGCCTCGAGGGCGACGAGCAGACCGACGCGGGCAGCCAGTTGCACTTCACCGTGCGCGACACCGGCATCGGCCTGAGCGAGACGGGCCTGTCGCGCCTGTTCCAGAAGTTCAGCCAGGCCGACAGCGGCACCACGCGCAAGTACGGCGGCACGGGGCTGGGGCTGGCGATCAGCAAGCTGCTGGCCGAACTGATGGGCGGCACGATGTGGGCCGAGAGCGCAGGAGCGGGGCAGGGCAGCACCTTCCACTTCACGATTGCAGCGGTGCCCGCCGAGCTGCCCCAAGGCAAGCGACGCGACTTCATCGGCCAGCAGCCGCAGCTCGCGGGCAAACGCATCCTCGTGGTGGACGACAACGCCACCAACCGCAGGATCCTCGCGCTGCAGACCGCCAAGTGGGGCATGGTGGTGCAGGACAGCGAGTTCCCGGTGCAGGCCCTGGAGATGCTCAAAGGCCCGCCCTACGACTTGGCCATCCTGGACATGCACATGCCCGGCATGGACGGCACCGAACTGGCCGCGCGCATTCGCGCGCAGGGGCACGAGCTGCCGTTGGTGCTGTTCAGCTCGCTCGGGCGCAAGGAGGCGAGCGACAGCGCATTTGCAGCGACGCTCGCCAAGCCGCTACGCCAGAGCCAGCTCTTCGACACCCTGGTGAGCCTGCTCGCCGACGATGCAGACAAGGCTGTGCGCGCGACCGATGCGCCGGCCAAACCGTGCATTGATGCCGAGATGGCCAAGCGCTACCCGCTGCGCATCCTGCTCGCCGAAGACAACGTCGTGAACCAGAAGCTCGCGATGAGATTGCTACAGCAGATGGGCTACCGGGCCGACCTGGCGAGCAACGGCATCGAGGCGATCGAGTGCGTAGAGCGGCAGCCCTACGACGTGGTGCTGATGGACGTGCAGATGCCCGAGATGGATGGGCTGGAAGCATCACGCCGCATCACCGCCAAGCACAAACCCAACGAGCGGCCACGCATCATCGCGATGACGGCCAACGCGATGCAGGGCGACCGCGAGGAGTGCCTCGCTGCCGGCATGGATGATTACGTGACCAAACCGATCCGCGTCGATGCACTGGTGCAGGCCCTGATGCAGGTGCCTGCACGATGAGAGCGCGTCACTGCAACACGACCCGGAGTGTGCCTCGGTCAAGCCCCCGTCAACGCGCAGCGAGGGATGCGCGCCAGAGTCTCGCCCATCGCCTCGCGCGCCATCGCCGTGTCGTACGCCGCCTGCCCACGCAGCCACCAGCCATCGCTCAGGCCGAAGTAGCGGCACAGGCGCAGGTCGGTGTCGGCGGTGACGGCGCGTTTTCCGGCAACAATGTCGCCGATGCGCTGCGGCGGCACGCCGATGTCCTTGGCAAGCCGGTACTTGGTCAGGCCCAGCGGCTTCAGGAATTCCTCTTCCAGCATCTCGCCTGGGGACACGGGGGCCACGGTTCTCATCTGCAGACTCCTTCAGTGATAGTCGACGATCTCCACGTCCACGGCGCCCTGTGCCGTCCAGACGAAGCACAGGCGCCATTGCTCGTTGATGCGAATGCTGTGCTGCCCCGCCCGACTTCCCTTGAGGGCTTCAAGGCGGTTGCCGGGCGGCACCTTCAGATCGTCCAGCACCAGCGACCAGTTCAACTGCTCCAGCTTGCGCAGTGCTGGCCGTTCGATGTTCACCCAGCGCCGGATGCGCCGACCTTCAAACAGCGCTTGCGTGTCCTTGCACTTGAAGGTGGCGATGGTCACAGTTCGATATTAACGCTGCGCGTTAATATCGTCAACAACGCATTGCACGTCACCGCGGCGCCAGGCAACGGCGAGGGGCTCCGCGATGCAAGGTAGCTCCGCGAGAACCCGGGCGCCGGCCGCCTCGCAGCTCGACCGCCTGGCGCAGCTGCCATTGCGCTGGGGCAAGCTGCATACCGAAGCCGTGCTGCACGCGGCCTTCATCAGCGAAGCCGCTCGGTTGTTGGGCGCACAGCGCATCCTGCTCGCCGAAGACAACGTCGTGAACCAGAAGCTCGCGATGAGATTGCTACAGCAGATGGGCTACCGGGCCGACCTGGCGAGCAACGGCAT
>JBEBHW010000171.1:0-7206 GCA_040081145.1 Burkholderiaceae bacterium | reverse complement strand
GCCGCGGGCGCGCTGCGAGGTCACGCAATGCCCGTCTATCCCGACGCCAACCCCGACGAAGTGCAGCACTTCGCCGCCGAAGTGCGGGCGCGTTTTGCGCTGGCCGAAGACCAGGAGCAAGTCGACAAACTTCTCGAGCTGCGCGAAAAAGCGCCGACGCTGCGCCACATCGTGTTCGACGACCCGCGCGGCCTGGCGCACTACAAGGCCGACGGGCTGGTGGCGTGGGAAACACTTCGCGCGGCGGGCGCCGAGCAGCTTCGTCTGAACCCTGCGCTGCGCGACACGCTGATTTCGCGCGCCTTGCCCGAAGACCCAGCCGTGTTCGTGCATTCGTCAGGCACCACCGGCAAACCCAAGGGCGTGGTGCTGGCGCACTGCAACGTGCTCGCCGGCGTGCGCAATGCGCATCGAGGCAAGGTGTTCGGCTGGGAGGAAGACATCCTCGCTTACCTGCCGATGGCTTGGATCGGCGACTTCGCGGTCTCGATGGGCGCCGGCATCGCGCTTCGCTTCACGATCAACATCCCCGAGCGCCAGGAGACGGTGCTGCGCAACCTGCGCGAAATCGCCCCGACGCTGTACCTCGCCGCGCCGCGCAGCTGGGACAACCTGCTCACGTCGATTCGCGTGCGCATGGAAGACTCGACGCCGCTGAAGCGCCGCATCTTCGACCACTTCATCGACGTCGGCGTCGCGGTGCAACGCCTCAAGCTGGAGGGCAAAGTGCCTTCCGCAACGCAGCGCCTGCAGTGCCGGCTCGGCGAGATCCTGATCTACGGCCCGTTGAAAGACCAGTTCGGCCTGAACCGCATGCGCACCGCGCTCACCGGTGGCGAGGCGATGGGCGAAGACACCTTCCTGTTCTACCGCGCCCTGGGAATCAACCTGCGCCAGCTCTACGGCCAGACCGAAAGCAGCGCGTTCAACGCCGCGCACGCCGCCGACGAAGTGCGCCTGCATTCGGTGGGCCGGCCGCTGCCGGGCGTGGACGCGAAGATCGCCGACGACGGCGAAATCCTGCTGCGCTCGCAGAGCGTGTTCAGCGGCTACTTCCAGAACGATGAGGCCAGCCGCAAGACCCTGGCCGACGGTTGGCTGCACACCGGCGACGCCGGCTACCTTGAGTCGAACGGCCACCTCGTCGTGCTCGGGCGCGTCGCCGAAGTCGTGCACACCGCCAAGGGCGAGCGTTTCATTCCGAACTACATCGAAAACCGCCTCAAGTTCAGCCCGCACATCAAGGACGTGGCGGTGCTGGGCACGCAGCGCGACCACCTCACCGCGATGGTATGCATCGACCTCGATTCGGTGGGCCACTGGGCCGAAGTGCGCGGCATCGCCTACATCTCGTATGCCGATCTGTCGCAAAAGCCCGAGGCGATCGACCTCGTCGCGGTGGCGATTCGCCGCGTCAACGAAGCGCTGCCCGAGGGTCTGCGCATCCGCCGCTTCGTGAACCTGCACAAGGAGTTCGACCCGGACGACGGCGAAGTCACGCGCACCCGCAAACTGCGGCGCAACGTGATCGAAGAGCGCTACGCCACTGTGATTGAAGCGCTGTACTCGTCCGCCAAGTCGGTGCTGATGAAGGCGCAGATCACCTATGACTCCGGCGATACCGGGGTGATCGAGCGTGAGTTGGCGCTGAAGGATGTGTAGGATGAAATTCGTCGTCGCGTCGCGCCGTTGAGTCGCTGACATGGACTGGTCACTCTTCCTCGAACTCGCCGCCAACGGCGCCTTGTCAGGGTTGATGTATTCGCTCGTCGCGCTGGGGATCGTGTTGATCTACAAGTCTTCTTCGGTGCCCAATCTCGCGCAGGGCGCGCTGGCCATGCTCGGTGCCTACGTCGCGCTTGCCGTGTTCGACTTGCTGAAGACGCCGATGTGGCTGACGATTCCCATCGCCATGCTCGTCATGTTCGGCATCGGCATGGGCGTCGAGCGTGTCGCACTGCGCCGCCTCGCCGGCCGGCCGCTCGTGATGATTCTGATGATGACGCTGGCGCTGGACATCTTCGTTCGCGCCGCGGCCCTGTCAGCCTGGGGTGCGACGAACCGCGTGCTGCCGCTGGGCATCTCGTCGGACCCGCTGTTCATCGGCGACGTGCTCATCAACCGCTCCTACCTCGCCGGTGGCGTGGTCGCCTTGCTGCTGTTCGGCTTCTTCGTGCTCTTCTTTCGCACGCGCGCCGGCATCGTGCTGCGCGCGATTTCTGACGACTACACCGCGTCGTGGTCGGTGGGTATTTCGGTGGAGCGCGGTGTGGCGCTGTCGTGGGCCATGTCGTCGGCGGTGGCCACGCTTGCCGGCGTGCTGTGGGCGTCGATCCAGGGGGTGGACCAGTCGCTGTCGCAACTGCTGCTGATGGGCGTGGCGGTGGCCGTGCTCGGTGGGCTGGACAGCATCGGCGGCGCCATTCTTGCCGGCGTATTGCTCGGCGCGTTCCAGGGTGTGGCTTCGGGCTACCTCGATCGGCTGGTGGGCGGCGGCAGCCGCGAGCTCGTCGTTGCCGCGACCCTCGTGCTGACGATTCTGATCCGCCCGCACGGCCTGTTCGGCCGCGAAGACATCGAGAGAATCTAGGGTCTAAGGGCAACGCATGTTCTACCGCCAGGCCGGCATCCACCACACCACCTACCGTGGCGACAGGCAACTGTTCCCGGTGCCTTTTGACCGCTACCTGATCGGCCTGCTGCTCGTGGTCGGCGTCGCCGCACCGTACCTTCTGAGCCCGCTGTACTTGAAGAGCTACATGCTGCCGTGGCTGATCTGGACTGCGGCTGCGCTCGGCCTGAACCTCATCCTCGGCTGGGCGGGTCAGTTCCACTTCGGCTACGCCGCAGTCATGGGCATCGGCGCCTACACGGCTGTGCACGCCGTGAAGAACGGCATTCCCTTCGAGATCGGCATCGTGCTTGCGGGCGGCATGGCCACGCTGATCGGCAGCGCGTTTGCGATCACGGCGCTGCGCGTGCGTGGCCTGTACCTTGCGCTCTCGACGCTCGCGCTGCAGTTCGTCATGGACTGGGTCATCAACAAGGTGCCCATCGTGAGCGGCGGCACGCAGGCGACGATCCAGGCGCCGACGCTGCGCCTGCTCGGCCAACAGGTCACTTCGGACGCCGGGCTGTACTACGTGGTCCTCGTCTGGTGCGTACTCGTCACGCTGTTCATGCTGAACCTGCGGCGTACCGGTCTCGGCCGTGCGCTCGTCGCAGTGCGCGAGAAAGACTTTGCGGCGGCTGTGATCGGCGTGAACAGCTTCTACTACAAGCTCATCGCGTTTGCGATGTCGTCGTTCATCGCAGGCATCAGCGGCGCGATCCTGATCTTCACGTTCTACGGCGCCGTCACGCCCGAGCAGTTCGCCGTGAACGTGTCGATCCAGACGCTGGCGATGGTGATCGTGGGTGGGCTGGGCAGCGTGATCGGCTGCTACTTCGGCGTCGCTTTCATCCTGCTGCTGCCCGGCGTCGTGGCGAACCTGATTTTTGCGCTGGCCAAGGCGATGCAGTGGAACATCGGGATCGAACTGCTGGCGCACATCCCCAGCTTGCTGTACGGTGTGCTCATCATCGGCTTTCTGCTGTTCGAGCCGCTGGGGCTGGCGAAGATCTACAGCAACCTGCGCAACTACCTGATCTTCTGGCCCTTCGGCTATGCGCGCAAATAGCCTTGCGGCCTGTTCGTATTCCGTTCCCGTTCCATTGCTGTTCATTCAAGGAGACTCATCCATGTTCCGACGCTTCAAATCCATGCTGGGAGCCGCGACGCTGCTGCTCTCTGCCCAACCGGTGCTCTCGGCCGAACCCATCACCTTCGCCCTGTGTTACGACCTGACCAAGGCCTACACCTTCATCACGCCGCAGATCGCGCAGGCCGCCAAAGACTACGCGGCGGTGCTGAACCTGAAGGGCGGCATCGAGGGCAGCCCGATCGAGATCGTCGTGCAAGATCATGGCAACGAGCCGCAGCGCGGAATCGAGTGTTACGAGCGCGTCAAGAACAAGGCGGTGACGATCGACTTTCTGTCCACGCCGGTATCTCGCGCCGTGCTGCCGCGCGCCATGAAAGACGGCGAGATCATGATCCAGGCGCTCGTCGGCCGCGGCGACGCGGTGGACGGCGAAGTCTTCAAGTGGGTGTTTCCGCTTGGCCCCACCTACTGGGGCCAGGCGGCGAACATCGTCAGCTACGTGAAGAAGCAGGCCGGCGGCAGCCTGAAGGGGAAGAAGATCGCCTTCCTTTACATCGACTACCCGTTCGGTCAGGAGCCGATTCCGCTGCTGAAGGAGCTGGAAAAGCGCGAAGGCTTCGAGCTGCAACTGTTTCCGTACCCGCTGCCGGGAAGCGACCAGTCCTCCGCGTGGTCGCAGATCCGCCGCTTCCAGCCCGACACCATCATCCATTGGGCGTTCTCCGCCATGCACGTCGTGGCGAGCAAGGAAGCCAAACGCAACGGCGTGTCGCTGGACAAGGTGATCTCGGTGAACTGGTTCAACGACGTGGACCTGAACAACATCGGCCTGGCCGAAGCCAAAGGCATCCGCAAGTCCGCCGTCGTCGTGAGCGGGCAGGAGCATCCGCTGCTCAAGGAAATCGTCAAGGAGTTGTACGACAAGGGCAAGGGCAACGGCGACCGCAAGTTCCTCGCCGACACCTACTACAACACCGGCCTGGCGATCTACGCGCCGATCTTCGAAGCCGCACGCCTGGCACTGAAGAGCGAAGGCGCGCCGCTTACTGCGGCGAAGATGCGCAAGGGCCTGGAGCAGATCCGCAACTTCGACGCGAACGGCCTGATCCCGGCACTCAACGTCACCGGCAAAGACCATGGCGGGGGCGGCAAGACGCGAATCGAGATGTGGGACGGCGCGAAGTGGGTCGCGCAAACCGACTGGTTCTCCGATTACAACGACCTGGTGTGGAGCACCGTGAAGCAGCACTCGGGCGAGTTTGCCAAGGCGGCTGGGCAGTAGGCGCTGGATCGCGCGGTGTGACTGCCGATCCGGGACCGTCGACGATGCACGCCCTGACGCTGAACAACATCGAGGTCATCTACGACCGCGTGTTCCTCGCGATCAAGGGCGTGTCGATCGACGTTCCCGAGGGCGGCATGGTCGCGCTGCTCGGCGCCAACGGCGCAGGCAAGAGCACGACGTTGAAAGCGATCAGCGGTCTGCTCTATTCAGAGCGCGGCGAAGTGACGCGCGGCGACGTCAAGTTCCGAGGGCAAGACCTGGCGCGCACGGCGCCGCAGCAGCGCGTGAAACTCGGCATCGCGCAGGTGCTCGAGGGGCGCAGAGTCTTCGAGCACCTCACTGCGGACGAGAACCTGATTGCGGCGTCCGCCGTGCACGGCAGCCGCGCCGAGATGGCGCGCAACATGGAGCGCGTCTACGGCTACTTTCCTCGCCTGCACCAACGCCGCACGGCGAAGTCGGGTTACCTGTCGGGGGGCGAGCAGCAGATGCTCGCGATCGCCCGCGCGCTGATGACACAGCCCAAGTTGCTGATGCTCGACGAGCCGAGCCTGGGCCTGGCGCCGCTGATCGTCGAGGAGATCTTCCAGATCATCCGGCGCATCAACCGTGACGAAAAAATGTCTATCCTGCTCGTCGAGCAGAACGCGATCGCTGCGCTGGACGTCGTGTCGCACGGCTACCTCATCGAAAACGGCCGCGTCGTCATGCACGACAAGGCCGAGGTCATGAAGCGCAACCCGGACATCCAGGAGTTCTACCTCGGCGGCAGCGAAGGCAAGGACTTTCGCGACATCAAGCACTATCGCCGGCGCAAGCGCTGGCTGGCTTGAGAGCGCCCCCAGGCCGACGATGGTGCGCGGCGGCGGATCACGCTACCGCCACCTCAACCGCGGGAATGACCTGGTCGGCAGGCACCGGGCGACCGAACAGATAGCCCTGGGCCAAGCCGCAGCCCAGCTGGCGCAGCACGTGCGCATCGCGCTCGGTCTCGACCCCTTCGGCCACGGTCTGCGCACCCAGGCTGCGCGACAGGCCGATGACGGCAGCGACGATCTTCGCGCTTTCCGGGCGTTCGTGCAGCGTCTGCACGAAGGATCGGTCGATCTTGATCTTGTCGAAGGTCATCTCGGCCAGATAGCACAGGCTCGAATAGCCGGTGCCGAAATCGTCCAGCGTCACCGTGATGCCGGCGTCCTTCATGGCCTGCATGACCTGGCGCGCACGCGCGGTGTCGCTGACCAGGGCGGTCTCGGTCAGCTCGACATCCAGTCGCTGCGGCGGTAGGGCGTTTTCCCGCAGCACGGACGTCGTAGAAGCACACATCGCCGCGGCTGCGGGCCTTGGCTTCATCGCCGCCGTAGCGCGCCTGCAGCTCACCGCCCCGCAGGCAGCGCCTGAGCCGGTGCGCCACTTCCTTGAGCACCAGGTCGCCGATCATGTGGCCATGGCGGTCGTTGATCGGTTTGAAGCGGTCGAGGTCGATCATCAGGACGGCCAGCCGCTGCCCGTCGCGTGCGGCGCGGGCCATCGCCGTGGCCATCGCGTCGTGCAATGCCGCGCGGTTGGCCAGGCCGGTGAGCAGGTCGCTCGACGCCAGACGCTGCATGCGGTCCTCGGCGTCGAGAAAGAAGCCGCGGGCGCGGGCGAGCCGGCTGGCCAGACGACGCCACAGCACGACGCCCAGCAGCAGCGCACCGAGCAGCGCAGTGGCGCCGACCAGGGATGCGCGCTGCTCGAGTTGCGCAAGTTCGGCTTGGGTGGCCTGCACGGTGGCGGCCGTGAATTCGGCGGTGGCGGCGGCCAGCAGATGGGTGTTGTGCCGATACCGCTGCCCGTCGAAGATCGATCGTGCAACGTCCGCCGCGCCCACGGTCACCGCCTCGAAGGCCGACTCGCGCATGCTCGTCAACTCCTCACTGGCCACGCGCGTCTTCTCGTCGAACCGTCCGGCCGCCGCCGCTGGCGCCAGCGCCTTGGCACGTGCCAGCGCGTCGTCCAGTTCGGGCAGGTGGGTATCGTAGTCATCGACCCAGCGGCGCGCACCGGTGGCTACCGCTGTCAACGACCGGTCTGCAGCCGCGCGGCCACGGCCTGCGTTGAAGTGATACTGCGCTCCATCGCCAGCCGCTTTCCATTGCGCGATTGCGCGGCGGGGGACCTCTCTTTCCCGGGCGCGAGTCACACCTATTTCCGCTGCATCGTCAGTGCCAAAGG
>JBEBHW010000170.1:0-7213 GCA_040081145.1 Burkholderiaceae bacterium | reverse complement strand
CGCCCAAGCCGCCCCGGCGAGCAGCCAGCGCTTCACTGCGCAGGGCGCAGGCTGGCGCGACAACCTGCTCGGCCTGGGAAGCGACGATCCGAGCGACGCACTGGACAGGCGCATCGAGTTCAGGATCGTCGATTGCCCTTGAGCGCGGCGGCGCCGGCGCACGTCGCTCAGCACCGCACCTTGCGCACCTTGCGCACGCTGCGCGATGCCCTCCGCAAAGACCGTGATGCCGGGCAACACGGGCAGAACGCTTGCGGCGAAAGGGCGTGGGTTCAGTGTGCCGCCGGTGGCCGCCGATAATCGCGCCTTTGTCTGAGGCGGCAACCCCGCGCCGCACCCCATGTCCACGATGACCCCCACGGAGATCGCGAAAAGCGTGCGCCGGCGCCGCACTTTCGCCATCATTTCCCACCCCGACGCCGGCAAGACAACGCTGACGGAAAAACTGCTGCTGTTCTCCGGCGCGATCCAGATCGCCGGCAGCGTGAAAGCGCGCAAGGCGAGCCGCCACGCGACGAGCGACTGGATGGAAATCGAGAAGCAGCGCGGCATTTCCGTCGCGTCCTCCGTGATGCAGATGGAGTACCGCGACTGCGTCATCAACCTGCTCGACACGCCGGGCCACCAGGACTTCTCGGAAGACACGTACCGGGTGCTCACTGCGGTGGACGCTGCGCTGATGGTGATCGACGCGGCCAACGGTGTCGAGCCGCAGACGCGGCGTCTGCTGCAGGTCTGCCGCGCCCGCAACACCCCCATCCTGACCTTCGTCAACAAGATGGACCGCGAGGTCCAGGAGCCGCTCACTCTGATGGGCGAGATCGAGCGCGAACTCGGCATGGAAGTGGTTCCCTTCACCTGGCCGGTGGGCATGGGCAAATCCTTTCACGGCGTGATGGACTTGCGCGAGCAGCGCATGCGGGTCTTTCAACCAGGCGAAGACCGCAACCGCGAGAGCGACGATGTGATCGACGGCCTGGAGAATCCGGTGTATGCGCAGCGCTTCGGCGCCGAGTACGAACACGCGCGGCACGACATCGAACTGCTGCGCGACGCAGCGCCGTTGTTCGACGAAGCCCAGTTCCTGCAAGGCCACCAGACGCCGATGTTCTTCGGCTCGGCGATCAACAATTTCGGCGTGCGCGAAGTGCTCGACGCGCTCGTCGACCTCGCTCCGCCACCGTCCTCGCGGGCCGCGATGCAGCGCGTCGTTGCGCCCGATGAAACCAAGTTCAGCGGTGTCGTCTTCAAGATTCAGGCGAACATGGACCCGGCGCACCGCGACCGCATCGCCTTCGTGCGTGTCGCGAGCGGCCACTTCGAGCGCGGCATGAAGCTCAAAGTCGTGCGCTCGGGCAAGGAGCTGCGGCCGAACACTGTCGTGAGCTTCTTGAGCCAGCGCCGCGAACTGCTCGACGAAGCGTTCGCGGGCGACATCATCGGCATCCCGAATCACGGCGTGCTGCAGCTCGGCGACACGCTCACCGAAGGCGAGGCGCTGCAATTCACCGGCTTGCCGTTCTTCGCGCCGGAGATGTTCCGCGCCGTCGAAGTCGCCGACCCGCTGCGCACCAAGCAGCTCAAGGCCGGCCTCACCCAGCTCGGCGAAGAAGGCGCGATCCAGGTGTTTCGCCCGGTGGCGGGCTCGGTGCTGTTGCTCGGCGCGGTGGGGCAGCTGCAGTTCGAAGTCGTCGCGCACCGGTTAGAGCACGAATACGGTTGCAAAGCACGCATTCAGCCGAGCCGCTACCAGGTGGCGCGCTGGGTGAGTTGCGATGACGCCGACGGCGGCGCGAAAGAACTCCAGCGCTTCATCGACGGCAACGCGCACCGCGTCGCCTACGACGCCGTCGACGCGCCGACCGTGCTCGTCGAATACGCGCCCGAGCTGCGCGCGATCGAGGCGAACTGGCCGAAGATCAAGTTCCACGCGATGCGCGAGCACGCGGGGCTGACGTTTCAGCGCCAGCCGCAAGGTTGAACGTCAATCCGCTGTCAGTCTTCTTCCTTGACCTTGTACTGCCCCATCAACTGCTGTTGAATCGTCGGCGGAACGGGGTCGTAGTGGCTCAGCGTGATGATGTAGCGCCCCTGGCCCCCCGTCATGCCGTTCAGGCGCGCCTGGTAATTGTTCAGTTCCGAGAGCGGCACCTGGCCCGCCACCGTCATGCCGCCGCCGGGCAACGCGTGCGTGCCGCTGACCTGGCCGCGTTTGGCCGACAGGTCCCCGGTGATGTCGCCCATGCTGCTGTCGGGCGCAGTGATTTCCACCTTGACGATGGGTTCGAGCACGATAGGCTTGGCTTTCAGCACGGCGTCGATGAAGGCCTTGCGCCCGGCGGTTGCGAAGGCGATGTCTTTCGAGTCGACGCTGTGCGACTTGCCGTCGTAGACGATGACACGCACGTCTTTCACCGGATAGCCTGCGACGACGCCGCTGTCCAGCCCTGAGCGAACGCCTTTTTCGACGGCGGGGATGAACTGCGTGGGAATCGTTCCGCCCTTGACCTGATCGACGAACTCGAAGCCCGCACCGCGCGGCAGCGGCTCGATTCTGAGGAACACCTCGCCGAACTGTCCCGCGCCTCCGCTTTGTTTCTTGTGCCGATGGTGCCCCTCGGCGTTCACCGTGACGGTTTCGCGGTACGCGATCTTCGGCGCACGCGTCGTGACTTCGCACTTGTAGACCTCGCTCATGCGCTCGAGCAGCGTGCGCAGGTGCAGCTCGCCCAGACCGTAGACGACGGTCTCGTTCGTCACGGCGACGTGCTCGACTTTCAGGCAGGGGTCTTCGTCGACGAGTTTTTGCAGGATTTCCCACATGCGTTGTTCGTCGCCACGGCGTTTCGGCTCGATCGCCAGGCCGTGCACGGGCACCGGAAAGTCGAGCGGCTTCAAGTGCAGGTGGTCGTCTTCGGCGGCGTCGTGAAGCACCGCGTCGAAGTGCATCTCGTCGATCTTCGCGACGGCGCAAATGTCGCCGGGCACGCCGCGCGGCACCTCGACGTGCTCCTTGCCTTGCAGCATGAACAGGTGCCCCACCTTGAAGGGTTTGCGCCCGTCGCCGATGTAAAGCGCGCTGTCTTTCGTGACCGTTCCCTGGTGAATGCGGAACACGCCCATCTTGCCCACATACGGGTCGACCGTGACCTTGAAGACATGCGCGATCACGTGTTTGCCCGGGTCCGGGTCGGCGTGAAGCTCTTTCGCGGCAGCGCCTTCGCCTTTGAAGAACTGCGGCGGATTCCCCTCCGCCGGGTTGGGAAGCAACAAGTCGATCGCGTCGAGCAGTTCCGCCACGCCCGCGCCGTTGCGCGCCGAGACGAACACCACTGGGATCAAGTGCCCTTCGCGCAGCGCCTGTTCGAGCGGCGCGTGCAATTCGCGCGGGTTGACGTCGCCGTCGTTCAGGTAGCGCTCGACGAACTCCGGATCCACTTCAACAACCTGTTCGACGAGCGCGCGGTGCGTGTCGGCGACCGAGCCGAAGTCGCTTTGGCCTTCGGTATTGAAAAAACAGTCGATGACTTTCGTTCCGCCTGCGGCGGGCAGGTTCAGCGGCAGGCACTCCTTGCCGAAGGTCTCGCGCAGTTCCTCCAGCAAGGCGCCCAGGTTCACGCCTTGCGCGTCGATCTTGTTGACGACGATGATTCGGCACAGCTCGCGCGCCTTGGCCCACTGCATCATGCGCACGCTCATCATTTCGATGCCGGTGGCGGCGTTGACCACCACCGCTGCCGTGTCCACGGCTTCGAGCGCCGTCATCGACTGGCCGACGAAGTCGGCGTACCCGGGTGTGTCGATGAGGTGGATTCGCGTACCGCGGTGCTTGAAGTGCAGACACGCCGAGTTCAGCGAATGCTGGGCGCGGCGCTCCATCGGGTCGAAGTCGCTGACCGTCGTTCCGCGCTCCAGGCTGCCGGGCGCGCCGATCGCGCCGCTGCGGTGCAGCAAGGCTTCGGCCAGACTGGTTTTGCCTGACGCTGTCTGGCCGACCAGCGCCAGGGTCCGAATCGCTGCGGTATCGGGGTGGACGGGGCTGGACGACATGGCGCTCTCCTCATTGAGCGCCTGCCGCGCCCGGGTTGCAGGGGGTTGCGCCCTGAGCGTAAAGGATCGCGCCGCCACGGGCAATCGGGTCGGGACCCAGGGCCGGTGCTACGCCCTGCCCGGGCGTCGCCACCCGCGGCCGGTCCGAGCGGGAGCCGGGAAAACGCGCCAGTCGCTACTTCGCCGGAACGACCTGCGTCGCACCCGGCATCACGGGCAGGGTTTTGGCGGCCAGCTTCGCCTCCCACTCGTCCTGCAACTCCTTGCCCGTCTTGTAATGTGGCACGCGGAAAACCAGGCGCTTGTACCGCGTGATGATCGCCGTCGAGTCGGCAACCTCTTCGTTCCAGTACTTGTGCGCGAGCGCCAGGTTGCGCTCCGTGTCCACCTCAAAGTGGTCACGCGACGCCCGGCCGCCGAAGACGTAGAGCTTGCCGCGGTAGATGCGCCAGGTGTTGGGCCCACCGCCGCCGCCCCAGGGAATCGCGTAGTTGATGCCGTTCGCGCAAAAGCCGCCGAACTGCGGCATGTAGCGGTGCGGCGCGCGCAGGAATTCGGCCTTGTTCGCTTCGCTGACAAAGCGGAACACGACGCCAAGCCGCTCGGTGCGGATCGCCGGATCACCCTTGACCGCTTCGTTTTGGGTGAAGTAGGCGACGGCGTCGTGGCCTTCGAGCATCAGGTTTGACTCGCTGCCTTCCTCGATGGTGCGAAACGGCCCGGCATTGGGCGAGTCGTAGCCCTGCGCGAGGGCCGCGGCACCCAGCACGCCGAGCAGAACGATGGCGGCGGCTCGGGCGAGCCGGGTGGTGGCAGTTTTCATTCTTGCATCTCCAATCAATGGGCGACGTTGGAACCTTCCGACCTTGCTGCAGATGCCGATTGTGCGCAGTCGCCCTGCTGGCTAGCATCGGCCGCATGTCGATTGTTCATGCTGCGGCCCAATTGTGCCGCGCCAGCGCCGGCCATGCCTTCACCCTGTTGACTGAGGCCTCGGGCCTCGCGCGCTGGAACCTGGGCTTGCGGAATGCGCGCGAAGCGGGTGCCGGCCTGCTCACCGGGGAATCGCTGTTTGGCGGAGGCAGCGCTTGGGTGCGCGTGCACGCCGACGCGGCGCGCGGCGTGGTCGACTACGCCGTCGGCGCTGATCCGGGCTCGCTCGAGCCGCGCATCCAGGCGCGTGTGCAGCCTGGCATCGAACTCGGCCATCCGGCAGACACCTGCATCGTCACGCTGCTCGCCTGGCGCACGCCGCAGATGGATGACGCGCGCTGGCAGCGTTTGCAGGCGGCGCACGACGTCGAGATCGACTTGATCCGCGCCCAGCTTGAAATGCCGGCGCCGCGCGGAGACGCGGCGTGACGCCGACGCAACGCGCCGGCGCGCCGTCGGTGCGCCTGGCGGCAGACATCGGCGGAACTTTCACCGACCTCGTGCTCGAAACGCCGGGTGCGCGCCACTCCTGCAAGGTGTTGACCACGCCGCGCCAGCCCGAACTCGGCGTGCTGCAAGGCATGCAGCGCCTGTTAGAAGAATCGGGAGTGGGCCCGGGCGACGTGGGCCTCGTGATCCACGGGACGACGCTCGCAACCAACGCGCTGATCGAGCGCAAAGGCGCGCGCACCGCACTGCTCACGACGGCAGGCTTTCGCGACATCCTCGAGATGGGCTACGAGAAGCGCTACGAGCAGTACGACGTCAATATCGAACGCCCGCCTGAACTCGTGCCGCGGCTGCTCCGCTTCACTGTGCCCGAACGCATCAGCGCTGACGGCTCCGTGTTGCTGGAACTCGACGAAGCTGCGGTCGCCGCACGCGCGCAAGACATGGCCGCCGCCGGGGTCCAGGCGGTGGCGATCGGCTTCATGCACGCCTACGCGTGGCCGGCGCACGAGCAGCGCGCGCGCGACATCGTCGCGCGCGTGCTCGGCCCGTGCGTCACGTTGTGCCTGTCCAGCGAAGTCTGCCCGGAGATGCGCGAGTACGAGCGTTTCTCGACGACCGTCGCAAACGCCTACGTGCGCCCACTCATGGCGGGTTACCTGCGGCGCCTGCGCGAGCAGCTCGACGACGCGGGCGTACGCGCGCCGCTGCTGCTCATGATGTCCGGCGGCGGGGTGACGACGCTCGACCTCGCGACGCGCTTTCCGATCCGCCTTGTCGAGTCCGGCCCGGCGGGCGGCGCGATCCTCGCCGCGCACCTGGCGCGCGAAGGCGGCCACAACGATGTGATGGCGTTCGACATGGGCGGCACCACGGCCAAGGTGTGCCTGATCAGCGGCGGCGAGCCCGAGCGAGCGCGCCGCTTCGAGATCGGCCGCGTCTATCGCAACTTGAAAGGCAGCGGCCTGCCGGTGCGCATCCCCGTCATCGAGCTCGTCGAGATCGGCGCCGGTGGCGGCTCGATTGGCCGCGTCGACGCGCTGTCGCGAATCAGCGTCGGCCCCGACTCGGCGGGTGCCGAACCCGGCCCGGCGTGTTACGGCCTGGGCGGTCAGGCGCCGACCGTCACCGACGCGAACCTCGTGCTCGGCCGCATCGATTCACAGCGCTTCGCCGGCGGGCACATCCGGCTCGACATGAACGCAGCGCAGGCCGCGCTGCTGCTTGAGATCGGCAAGCCGCTGGCGATGGACGCGCTCTGGGCCGCCGCCGGCGTATCGGAAATCGTCGAAGAGAACATGGCTAACGCGGCGCGCGTGCACGCCGTCGAGCGCGGCAAGGCGATTCGCGACTTCACGATGATCGCCTTCGGCGGCGCTGCGCCGCTGCACGCTGCGCGCCTGGCGGGCAAGCTGGGCATCACAAGCGTGCTCGTGCCTGCCGGCGCCGGCGTGGGCTCGGCGATCGGCTTCCTGCGCGCACCGATCGCCTTTGAAGTCGTTCGCAGCGACCCTGGTCGCACGAGCGATGCACCCCTGCGCGCAGTGAACGAGCGCCTGGATGCGATGGAACACGAGGCGCGCCACGTCGTCATGCCTGCCGCGCGTGCCGTGGGCTTGGACGCCGCGGCACTGCGCGTCGAGCGCCTCGCCGAAATGCGCTACGTTGGCCAAGGTCACGAATTGCGAGTGCCGGTTCCGGAAGGCGCGTTCACGCACGAGTCGTTTGCGCAACTGCACGCCGCTTTCGAAGCGGCGTACGAGCGCAACTACGGCTTGCG
>JBEBHW010000169.1:0-7219 GCA_040081145.1 Burkholderiaceae bacterium | reverse complement strand
CGACGAGCGCCCGCCGCGCGAAGACAAGGGCGACGGCCGAGGCGGACCTCGCGCGGAACGCGGCGGCCGTGGCCCGCGCCCCGAGCGCGACCCGCGTCGCACCAAGGCGCCGCAGGACACGGGCACGGAAGCCATTGCGGATGCCGACGCGGGAGACCAAGCCGCACTGCTCCCGCCGAGTGCCGACCCGACACCCGGGCAAGGCGAAGGCCAGCCCGGCCGGCGCCGCGGCAGGCGCGGTGGGCGCGGACGTGACCGAGACGACTCGCGTCAGGCCGAAGGTCAACTCGGCGTCACGCCGCTGGACGACGGCACGGCGCCAAAGACGGCTGAGCAGGGTGAGCTGTTGACGCAGGCCGAGATCGATGTCGTGCCGGCCAACGGGTCCGCGGTGATTGCCACGCTCGCACCTCATGACACTGCTGCCGCAGAGCAAGCTGACGAGCGGCCCGAGGCGCGCCGGCGCGATTCAGGCCGAGACCGACCGCAGCGCGACGCTGCCCCGGCGATGCTGTCCACGCCGACGGCGCCGGAGGCCGACGCACCCGCCGCGAGCAGCGACGCCGAGGCTTCGCACCGCGCAGGGCCGAGCGCCGCAGTGCCCAACGGCGAAGCTCGGAATGCCGAGCCGGTGATCGCGCAACGCGTCGCACCGACCCCGCACGCCGCTGCAGAAGTTGTCGTCGTGCAAGCGTACGAGCTGCCGCTGGATCAGCTTCAGCAGGTGGCTGCGGCGAGCGGGCTGGAGTGGGTCAATTCCGACGCCGACAAGGCGCGCGCGGTTCAGGAAGCGATGGCGCGCGAGCCGCAGCCGGTGCACGTGCCGCGCGAGCGACCGCCCGTGGCGAAAATCGACGAAGGTCCGCTCGTGCTCGTGGAAACGCGCAAAGACCTGAGCCAGATCAAGCTGCCGTTCGAAATCAGCGAAACCCACTGACGACCCCAATCTCGCGGTGAAGCGCACCGTTGCACTCAACGTCGGCGAGCCGGCCCCCTGGTTCAAGGGCCGCACGTCGAGCAGCGAGCGCGTCTCGTTCCACACCGCCGCCGGAAGGTATGTGGTGTTGTGCCTGTTCGGCTCCGCGGCCGACCCGCTCGCGGCCGATGTGTTGTCGCGTTTGCTGACGCAGCGCGACCGCTTCGACGACAAACACCTGATGTTCTTCGGTGTCTCGGTCGACACCGACGACGAGCGGCTGCAGCGCATCGCCGACATGCGGCCGGGAATGCGCTACTTCTGGGATGCCGATCGCGCCATCAGTGCGCTGTACGGCGTGCTCGCCGAAGACGGCAGCGTTGCGCCGCACACCTACGTGCTCGATCCCACGCTGCGTGTCATGCTGTCGCTGCCGATGAAGGAATCGGCGCAGGACCACGTGGCGACCTTGCGCAACTTGCTCGACAAGTTGCGCCCCCTGCCCACAGCGCACCGGGCACGGCCTCAGGCTCCCGTGCTGGTCGTGCCACGGGTTTTCGAGCCGGGCCTGTGCAAGGCGCTCATCGATCACTATGAGGCGCGCGGCGGCAACGACTCGGGGTTCATGCGCGACGTCGGCGGCAAGACAGTCGTGATCGTCGACCACAAACACAAGCGGCGGCGCGACTGCGACATCGTCGACGAGCAACTCATCCGCGCCTGCAGAGTGCGCGTGCACGCTCGGCTCGCGCCCGAGTTGCACAAGGCGTTCCAGTTCGAGGCGACGCGCATGGAGCGCTACATCGTGTCGTGCTACGACGCTGCCGAGTCGGGGCACTTCAACCCGCACCGCGACAATACGACGCTGGGCACCGCGCACCGGCGCTTTGCCGTCTCGCTGTTCCTCAACCCGGGCGACTACGAAGGCGGCCTGCTGCGCTTTCCCGAATACGGCAACGCGCTGTACAGCGCGCCGCTCGGCGGGGCAGTCGTCTTCTCGTGCTCGTTGCTGCACGAGGCAACGACGGTGACGAAGGGCCGGCGCTACATGTTCGTGCCGTTCCTGCACGATGAAGCAGCGCAGCGCATGCGCGAGGCCAACGCCAAGTACCTTGCCGATTCGAGCCAGCAGGACTCCGACTCGGCGGCTCGCCCCGCGCTCGACGGTTGACGCCAGCGCGCCTCAGTCGACCCAGGTCTCAGGGCAGGCGCTCGAGTGCACGCTGATATTGCGGGTCGTGCATCAACTCGTCCCACGCCAGAGGCGCGGTTCGCGGCAGCAGGCTGCAGCGCCGCGCCTCGCTGTCGGCGTCTTGCTGCCATTGGCTGGCTTCGAGCGCCCAGACCAGGCCGTCGAGCAAGGCGTCGACCGCCTCGCCACCGTCCACCGATTGATTGCACAGCAACACCATGTCGCAGCCAGCGGCGAGCGCGAGCGTTGCCGCTTCGGCGTAGCTGAGCTCGCGGCCGTTGAGTGAGCGCGCGCCGGCCATGCTCAAGTCGTCGCTGAAAATCGCGCCGGTGAAGCCCAACTGCTGTCGCAAGATCTCGTTCAACCAGCGCGGCGAAAAACCCGCTGGGCGCGAATCGACTTTCGGGTAGACGACGTGCGCCGGCATGACGCTCGCCAGGCTCGTGCTGAGCCATTCGTAAGGCCGCACGTCGTCGGCGAGTAGCGCTTTCAGGCTGCGCTTGTCTACGGGAATCTCGACGTGACTGTCGGCCTTGACGAAACCGTGTCCGGGGAAATGTTTGCCGCAGTTGGCCATGCCGGCGAGCAGCAGCCCGTGCATCAGGCTTTTTGCCAACATGCAAGCCACGCGGGCATCGCGATGAAACGCGCGGTCGCCGATCACGTTGGAGCCGCCGTGGTCGAGGTCGAGCACCGGCGTGAAACTCAGGTCGACACCGCAGCTGCGCAGCTCGGCGCCCAGCACGTGGCCACAGGCCGTCGCGCAATCCGTGGCGGTGAGCGCGTCGCGCATCCACAGTTCGCCCAGCGCGCGCATCGGCGGCAACCAGGTGAACCCGTCGCTGCGAAAGCGCTGCACGCGCCCGCCTTCGTGGTCCACGCAGATCAGCAAGTCGTCGCGGATCGCCTTGACTTCACTCGTCAGCTCGAGAAGTTGGCGCCGGTTCTCCCAATTGCGCGCGAACAGGATCAGACCGCCCGTGAGCGGATGGCGCAGGCGGCGCCGGTCGGCGTCGGTGAGCGAGAGACCGGCGATGTCGAGGACGACGGGAGCGTGGCTCATGATGAACTTTCTGCATCTGGTGCGTTGGATTCGACGACGACGAAGCTCGCGGCGTAATCGGCTTCGTCGCTGATGCTGACGTGGGCGCGCAAGCCCCGCGCATTGAACCAGTTCGCGAGTTCGCCGTGCAAACGGATCACGGGCTTGCCGCTCTGCGCTTTGACGATTTCGCACGCTTGCCACGTCATGGGACTGCGCATCCCCAGGCCGATCGCCTTGGAGAACGCTTCCTTGGCGGAAAACCGCGTCGCCAGAAAACTGATGCCGCGCTGCGCGAGCTTGCGCGAACGCGCGTGGAAGAGTTCGAGTTCGCTCGGGCCCAGCACGCGCTGCGCAAAACGCTCGCCGCGCCGGCCCAGCACCGCGGCGATACGCCGCGTATCGCAGATGTCGGTGCCGATGCCGAAAATCACACCGCTGCGCGCCGCGCGCGCACCGCTTCGGCCAGAAAGTCTGCCACCGCCTGGCGCAGGCCGACGAAGACGGCGTGGCCGATCAAGGCGTGACCGATGTGCAATTCAGTCACGTCGGTGAGTGCCGCGACTTGCGCCGTGCTGCTCGCGAATGGCTGCTGGGTGCCCTGGCCCCACAGCGCCAGACCGTGGCCGGCGTGGGTTCGAAGGCCGAGCGACCGGGCGAGTCGCAGTCCTTGTTTCAGTCGTTCCAGTTCCGTGTGCATGGTCGGCCGGTCTTGCGCCCACCACGCATTGGCAAACGCACCGGTATGCAACTCCACGCACGGCGCGCCGCAGCGCGCGCTGGCTTCGATCTGCTTCGCATCGGCGCCGATGAACAGGGAAACCCGGCAGCCCGCGGCGGCGAGCCTTTCGCACGCGGCCTGGACCCGGCCGGACTGGCCGGCGACGTCCAGGCCGCCTTCCGTCGTCACTTCCTGGCGGCGCTCCGGCACGAGGCACACGTGCTCCGGGCGAGTGCGCTCGATGAGGATGAGCATCTCGTCGGTGACTGCGGCCTCGAAATTCAGCGCAACGTGAAGCCGAGCCTTCAGGCGAACCACGTCGTCATCGTTGATGTGGCGCCGATCTTCGCGAAGGTGAAACGTGATGATGTCCGCGCCAGCCTCTGCCGCGAGCACGGCCGCCTCGACGGGGTCGGGGTAAGCGCCGCCGCGCGCGTTGCGCAGCGTGGCCACGTGGTCGATGTTCACGCCCAGCAGTGGCGCGTGCGGCGCGGCAGTGAAGTTCATGGAGTCAGACTTGGCGAGTTGGGAAGAGTCAGCAAGACTTGCCGCGTGCGCAGCTGGTCCGAACCAAGATGATAGTGAAGCAAGCCGCGCAGCGTGGCCTTCAATTCGGGCAGCGCGACACTGCACGCTTGGCGCAGCGCGGCCGGATCGGCGTGGGCAAGCGCGGCACGCAAGGCGAGGAACACCGCGCCGTTCAACGCGCTCGCGTCACCGCGCGGCGCACCCACCCCGGCCTCGGGCAGGAGCGCGTAGGATTTCGCTGCATCCAGAGGCTGCTGCGTCATTGTCACCAGGCCCAGATCGGGCAGCACGCCGACTTCGCGCAAGAGGGTCAGCTCGAACGCGCGCAGCGCGGCTTGCACGTGTGCGTCGTGAGGCGTTGCCAGCGCCGGAAGCGCCTGTGCGTAGGCGTCGAACAGTGCCGGGTGTGGGTCTTGGCGCGCCAGAAGTTTCATCAGCAGTTCGTTCAAATAGAAGCCGCTGAAGAGTGCACTTCCGGTGAGCATGGCCGCACCGCCAGCCCATTCGGCGCTGCGCAGATTGTGGATATCGCTCGCTGTGGCTTCGCTTCGCGCACGCCCCAGGGTGACGTGGATGCGCTGGAAAGGCAACAAGACGCTGCGCAGCTGCGAGTACGGCCGCTTTGCGCCCTTGGCAGCAACCGCAACCCGACCCTGCTCGCGGGTGAACAGATCGAGGATCAGGCTCGATTCGCTCCAGTCGTAGCGGTGCAGCACGAAGGCCGTCAGCGTCGCATGCGCAGCGCGCTTCGCCGCCGTCATGGCATCACCGCCGCTGCAATCGCCCGCCGGCGGCGCCGGAAGCCCCGGCGAAGAGACGACACTTCACTCGTAGCCGTAGCTGCGCAGGTGATCGTCGTCATCGGCCCAGCCGGAACGCACTTTGACCCACAACTCGACGAACACGCGCGCATCGAGCAGTGTCTCCAAGTCTTCGCGCGCCTGGGTGCCGATGCGCTTGAGGCGCTCGCCGCCACTGCCGATGATCATGCCTTTGTGCGCGTCGCGCTCGACGACGATGCTGGCGGCAACTTTGACGAGGCGCTTCTGCCCGGGCGCAGCTTCGCCTTCTTCATAGCGGTCGATCACGACCGTCGAGGTGTAGGGCAACTCGTCGCCGGTGAGGCGAAACAGTTTTTCGCGAATGATTTCGCTGGCGAGAAAGCGGTCGCTACGGTCAGTCAGCGCGTCTTGTTCGTAGAACCAGCCCTGCTCGGGCAGGTAGGGCTCGACGATGCCGAGCAGGCGCTGCACGTCGCTGGACTTGCGTGCCGACAGCGGCACAAATTGCGCAAAGTCGTGGTGCTCCTGCATGCCTTTCAGCCAGGGTGCCAATTCCGCGCGTCGCTGCACGGTGTCGAGCTTGTTCGCCACGAGCAGCACCGGCTTGTTTGACGGCATCAATGCGAGGACTTTGGCATCGTCCAGGCCAAAGCGCCCGGCTTCGACGACAAACAGTACCGCATCGACGTCGGCGAGCACGCCTTGCACTGTGCGGTTCAACGTGCGGTTCAGCGCCGCCAGGTGGTGGATCTGAAACCCCGGCGTGTCGACGAAAACAAACTGCGACTGACCGACGCTGCGGATGCCGGTGATGCGATGCCGCGTCGTCTGCGCCTTGTTCGATGTGATGCTGACCTTCTGCCCCACCAGGGCATTGAGCAGGGTCGACTTGCCGACATTGGGGCGGCCGACGATGGCCACCAGCCCGCAGCGCTGCCCCGGTTCAGCGCCACTTTCGACGGCTGGCGCATCCGACAGGACAGGGCTACTTGCCGGGAGTGCCGGAGCGGTCATGAGTGCAAGGGCCCTTCGGGTTTGTCCGCCGCGTGCAGCACTGCAAGCATGCGCCGCGCCGCTTCCTGTTCGGCGATGCGGCGCGAACGCCCCTCGCCGAGTTCAGCCAGGTGCAGCGTCGGGACGGCGCATTCGACTTCGAATGTCTGCGCGTGCGGCTGGCCTCGCGTATTCACGATTCGGTAGCTCGGGACCGCCAAGTGGCGTGCCTGCAGCCACTCCTGGAGTTCGGTCTTTGGATCCTTGCTCCAACTGCCCTTGTCGGTGGTGGCGATGATTTCGCCGAAGAGCCGCTCGACGACACTTTGGGCGGCGCTGAACCCGCCATCGAGGAAGGCCGCGCCGATGACGGCCTCGAGCGCGTCGGCCAGGATCGAGGCGCGCTGCGCCCCGCCGCCGCGTGCCTCGCCTTCGCTGAGCACAACCACCTCGGGCAGACCCAATTGCAGGGCCACGCGGTGCAGACTTTCTTCGCGGACCAAGTGGGCGCGCACGCGCGTCATGTCGCCCTCGTCGGACCCGGAAAAGTGGTCAAAGAGCAGGCTCGAGACGGCCAGGCTCAGCACCGCGTCGCCGAGGAACTCGAGCCTTTCGTTGTGGCCGGTGCCGTGGCTGCGGTGCGTCAGTGCCCGGGCCAGCAAGTCAAGGTCGGCGAAGCGATGGCCAATGCGCTGCTGCAGGGCCTCGAGCCGGCTGTCCATTGCGCGCCGCGTCAGTAGGTTCGGCCACCCTTGGACCGCGCCTCGTACTTGATGAGCAGATAGACCGGCTTGAAGACTTCGATCTCGCTGTCGTAGGCGAAGCCGACCACGACTTGATCGTTCTCCTTCGTGATCGACAAGTCCTTGCCGGTGATGGCCTTGAAGTCGTCGATTTCCCGCTGTCGATCGAACGCCGACCTGATCTGGGGAACCGTTCCTCCGGGCTCTCCCGACACCTTGTTGATGGCCTTCACGATCGCGAAGTACTCGATCGTGCTCGGCACGACGCGCATGACCACGAGGGACACGGCGCCGATCAGGAT
>JBEBHW010000168.1:0-7268 GCA_040081145.1 Burkholderiaceae bacterium | reverse complement strand
TCAGGCCGTCGATGCGCTGTGCGCCGTCTTGCATGCCCGTGAGGCTCGCGTCGACCTTGGTGAGCGTCTGCTCGAGGGAACGCCAGAACGGCATGAAGTCGGCAAGAATTTTGTGGCGCTGCTCGTAGGAGCGGCGGTACTCGCCGACCACCTTGTCGTAAATCGGCCCCATCGATTTGGAAATGTCTTCCAGGATCTTCTGCGTCAGCGGGTCGCCCATGTTCTTGATGGAGGCGATCGTCTCGGTCGCCTTCACCCAATCGGGCGGCGGCGGCGGGACCTCGCCGCACTTCTTGTAGTCGTCTTCGATTCGCGTCAGCTCGTCGAGCAGGCGGCGCTGCAACGCGGGGTAGCCGCCCAGGTCGCGCCGCACCATCACGGTGACGCGCTCGAACTCGCGCTCGATTTCCTGCTCGACGCCTTTGCGCGCCTGCGCGAGCAGCACGTACTTGTTGCGCTCGCGCAAGGCGTGGGCGGCGCTCGACAGCCATTTGCCGCCCACGCGCAGGCTGCCCGCCGCGACGCGCGAGCACGCCGCCAGCATGCCGTGCACGGGGGTGCGTGCGGCATAGAGAAACACGACGGCGATGAACCCGAGGATCAGCGCCGACAGCGCTGGGTTATCCGGAACGAGCATCCATGACATGGGGCACCTCTGGGAAAGTGAGTGCGCCGCGGGTTCCGGCCGGGCAGGCCGAAGCGGCAGCGGCGCCCATGATGGGCGTGCCTGGCGCTGCAGACTGTCAGCAAAGGTCAGGACGGATTCAAGAAGGCGCGACGGTGCGACACGCCGGCAACATCTGCCCAAAAGTGCCGGAACTTGCGCGCGACGTGCCGGCGTACGTTGCCGGCAGCGCGGGTCGGCGTGTTATTTGCCGAGGCCCATTTGCTTGCCTACGTCACTGTAGACCTTGATGCGTTCCTTCATGAACGCGTCCATGCGGTCCACGCCTACATTGACGAGCTCGAACCCGCTCTTCGCGGCGAGCTCTTTCATCTCGGGGTCGGCGTTGAGCTGCGCCCAAAGATCGGACAGGCGCTTGCGCGCGTCAGGCGGCGTCGATTTCGGGACGCCGATACCGCGGTACGCGCCGTCGACCCAATCGACGCCCAGTTCCTTGAACGTGGGCACGTCGGGCATGAGCGGGTGGCGCGAGTCCATCGCGACGGCGAGCGCGCGCACCTTGGTCTTGTTGTTGATCGCGAACGCGGTGTAGGTCATGCTGCCGTCGACGTGGCCGCCGAGCACGGCCATCGTCATGTCGCCGGTCCCCTTGAATGGCACGTAAGTCGTCTTCACGCCGAAGGCCTGGTTCAAACGCTGGTGCGCTGCGTGGTTTGCCGAGTTCAGGCCCGAGCCGCCGAGGTTGAGTTTCTCGGGTTGCGCTTTGGCGGCTTTCACGAAGTCGGCGAAATTTTTCAGCGCGCTGGCTTCGGGAACGACAAGCGCGTCGGGCGTGTAGTGAAACCAGTACACCGGCGTCACGTCTTCCGTCTTGTACTGAACCTGCCCTTCCATCGGCTGCAACACCATGTGCGGCAGGTTCACGCCTGCTATGTTCACACCGTCGCCGGGCAGCGTGTTCAGCGTGCTCCAGAGCAGCGCGCCGCCGGCGCCCGCCTTGTACTGGATGACGGTGTCGATCGCCGGGCACTTTTTCTTCAGCACCACCTGCTGGTGGCGCGCGGACAGGTCAGATTCGCCGCCGGGCGGGAACGCCTGCCAATACATCAGGCTCTTGTCGGGGCAGGGCTGGGCGTGTGCGGGGGTGAGCGTGGCCGTGGCCAGCACCAGCGTGGCGATGAGGATCGGGTTCATGGGTTCTACTCCTTGGCGTCATCCCGATTTTCGCCGGGATGACGGATGGTGCGCTCATGTGCGAACTCGCGCCACCGGGTTCGCCCGCAGCCAGAGACAAACGGCCGCAGTGACCTGTGCGGTCGTCGCGCTGCCGCCGAGATCGCGCGTGTGTAGGGCAGGGTTCGCGGTCACGGCTTCGATCGCCGCCATCATTTGCCGGGCGCAAGCCGCCTCGCCCAGGTGTTCGAGCAGCATCACGAGCGACCAGAACGTTCCCAGCGGATTCGCCAGGCCTTTGCCCATGATGTCGAACGCCGAGCCGTGAATGGGCTCGAACATCGATGGGTAACGACGCTCCGGGTCGATGTTGCCGGTGGGTGCCAGCCCCAGGCTGCCGGCCAGCGCGGCGGCCAGGTCGCTCAGGATGTCGGCGTGCAGATTCGTCGCGACCACGGTGTCGATGCTCGCCGGCCGGTTGACCATGCGCGCCGTCATCGCGTCGACGAGTTCCTTGTCCCAACTCACGTCGGGGAACTCGGCGGCGACTTCGCGTGCAATCTGGTCCCACATCACCATCGCGTGGCGCTGCGCGTTCGACTTGGTGACGACGGTGAGTCGCTTGCGCGGCCGCGAGCGCGCGAGCTGGAAGGCGTAGCGCAGGATGCGCTGCACGCCGGCACGCGTCATCAGCGTCACGTCGGTCGCGGCTTCGATCGCCTGCCCCTGGTGCACGCGCCCGCCGGCGCCGGCGTATTCGCCTTCGGTGTTTTCGCGAACGATGACCCAGTCCAGGTCTTCGCGCCGGCAACGCTTCAATGGCGCGTCGATGCCGGGCAAGATGCGCGTCGGCCGCACGTTCGCGTACTGGTCGAAGCCCTGGCAGATCTTCAGGCGCAGACCCCACAGCGTGATGTGGTCCGGGATGTCGGGGTCGCCGGCCGAGCCGAACAGGATCGCGTCCTTGCCGCGCAGCGCGTCCAGACCGTTCTCGGGCATCATCACGCCGTGCGCACGGTAGTGGTCGCCGCCCCAGGCGAAGTTCTCGAATTCGAAGGCGAGAGTGGGGTGGGTGCGGGCCAGTTGCTCGAGCACTTCACGCCCGGCGGGGATCACTTCCTTGCCGATGCCGTCTCCGGGAATGGTTGCGATGGCGTAGGTTTTCATAGGCCCGGGGCTGGCTGTCGGTGCCTGACTCTACGCCAGCCGCCCAAAGTCAGCGGTTTGCGGCCGCCCCCAGGGCTGCGCGCGTTTGGGCAAGAATCCTGCGAACCAAGGCGCCGCTCCGAGGGTGGCGTGCACTGATTCATCACTTCGCCGGCTTCAAGTCGCCCACCGATGCTCGAACTGCTCACAGACCCCCAGGCATGGATCGCCTTTGCCACGCTCACCGCGCTCGAACTCGTGCTGGGCATCGACAACATCATCTTCATCTCGATCCTCGTGGACAAATGGACATGGTGTTCTCGCTCGATTCGATCATTACCGCGGTGGGCATGGTCGACAACGTCGCGGTGATGGTCGCCGCGGTGATCGCATCGGTGGCGCTGATGATGGTCTTCGCCGGCCCGATCGGGCGCTTCGTCTCCGACCACCCGACGATCAAGATGCTCGCGCTGTCGTTCCTGCTCGTCGTCGGCTCGGTGCTGGTGGCCGAGGGCTTCGACCACCATGTGCCCAAGGGTTATGTGTACTTTGCGATGGCGTTTTCGGTGACGGTGGAAATGCTCAACATTCGCCTCCGGGGCCGCTCGGCCAAACCAGTGCAATTGCATCCACCGCACATCCCGGGCGATTGATCTCCGCGCGGCGCCTGGGCGCTTGAGCCTGACGCGCCGACCGGTCGGTTCGACTCGGGGCAAGCCCGCTTGACGCTGTACCCCGCCTGGCCTCTACTGCGGGCCTCGACCTCGATGAACCGCCTCCACAGGAGAACCGCATGGGAACCACGGTCAGCTTCAAACGCCCCGACGGGCAAATCGTTCAGGGCTACCTCGCCGAGCCTGCGCAAGCCTCGGGCGCACCGGGAGTTGTCGTGATCCAGGAATGGTGGGGTCTGAACGACCAGATCCGCGGCGTCGCCGATCGGTTTGCCGCGGCTGGCTACATCGCCCTCGTTCCCGACCTGTACCGCGGCAAGTCGACCGTGCAGGCCGAAGAAGCGCACCACTTGATGTCCGGCCTGAACTTCGGCGACGCCGCGTCGCAAGACGTGCGCGGCGCGGTGCAGTACCTGAAAGGGCGCGCGCGGCAAGTCGGTGTCACCGGCTTTTGCATGGGCGGCGCTTTGACGGTGCTTTCGCTCGTGATGGTGCCCGAGGCGAGTGCCGGCGTCGTCTGGTACGGCTACCCGCCGCTCGAATTTGTCGATGCGTCGAAAATCAAGGCGCCGCTGCTCGCGCATTGGGCGACGCAAGACGGGGCATTTGCGATCGCTGGAGTCGACGCGCTCGAAGAAAAATTGCGCGCTGCCGGCGCGGCCTACACCGGCCAGCGCTATCTGGCGCAGCATGGCTTCGCGAACGAAGACGCGGTCGGCCCGCGGCGCCTGCCGATCACGCAGTACGACGCGGCGTGGGCGCAAATCGCCTGGGACCGCACGTTCAGCTTCTTCGGCAAGCACCTGTATTGAGTCGCGCCGGGCGACGTCCCGCCCACCCCCGCAGAGGATCATGGAAACAGGAAGAGTTCCATTTCAACCGAAGGAGACAATCGTGAACAAGAAATTCCTCATAGCCTGGCTCGCCACTTTCATTGCTTGGATGTTCGGCAGCTTCGTTGTGCACGCCGTACTGCTGCAGGCCCACTACGCGAAGCTGCAAAACTTGTATCGCAGCGAAGCCGATTCGCAGGCCTACTTCCCGTTCATGCTGCTCGCTCACGTGCTGATGGCCGGTGCGTTCGTGCGCATCTACGCGCGTGGCGTCGAGGCCAAACCGTGGCTGGGCCAGGGGCTGCGTTTCGGCGTGACCGTCGCGCTCTTGACCGCCGTGCCGGGCTACATGATTTATTACGCGGTGCAGCCCTTGCCGGGGGCGTTGGTGATGGGGCAAATCGTTGCCGATGGCGTGCTCGTCGTGTTGCTCGGCGTGCTCGTGGCGTTCATGCACCGCCAGCCTGCTACCGCCGGCTGAGGCGGGTGAATGCGTGCGGCGCGTGCGCCGCACGTCGGCGTGGCAGCTGCGGCGAGCCCTACTGCAACGACTGTGCGTCGCTCAGCGAGTGGCAGCCCTGGCCCAGCATGTCGGGCGTGATCAGCGTGATGCCACGCTCCGTGACGTGAAAGCGCGCCGCGTCGTGGGCGTGGTTCATCCCGGCGGAAAAACCGTCGGGCAATTGACAGTCCTTGTCGACGATGCAGCGGCGCAAGGTCACGCCCCGGCCGATGCGCACGTTGGGCAGGATCACCGATTCTTCGATGAGGCTGTCTTCCTCGACGCGCACCTTGAAGCCGAGCAGCGAGCGGCGCACCGTCGCGCCGCTGACGATGCAGCCGCTGCACACGACGGAATCGGTGGCCATGCCGCGCCGGCCGGAATCGTCGAACACGAATTTCGCCGGCGCGAGCTGGCGTTGCAGGCTCAGCACGGGCCAATCGTCGTCGTACAGATTGAGTTGCGGCTGCACTTCCACCAGGTCCATGTGCGCTTCCCAGTACGCGTCCACCGTGCCGACGTCGCGCCAGTACGGGTTCTCGCCGACCATGTTGACGCAGGAGCGCGAGTAGCGGTGCGCGTGCACGCGCGCGTGGTCGAGCACGCGCGGGATCACGTCGTGGCCGAAGTCGTGGCTCGAGTTCGTATCCGCAGCGTCGCGGCCGAGCACGTCGTAGAGGAAACTCGCCTTGAAAATATAGATGCCCATGCTCGCCAGCGCGCGCTGCGGCTGGCCGGGGATGCAGATCGGTTGCGCCGGTTTTTCATGGAACGCGACGACGCGGTCCATCGCGTCGACTTCCATCACGCCGAAGGCGCTCGCCTGCTCGACCGGCACTTCGATGCACGAGATCGTGATGTCGGCGCAGCTCTCGATGTGTTCGGCGAGCATCACGCCATAGTCCATCTTGTAGACGTGGTCGCCGGCCAGGACGAGCACGTACTCCGGCTCGGCCTCGCGCAAGATGTCCAGGTTCTGAAACACGGCGTCGGCAGTGCCGCGATACCAGTCGTCGCCGACGCGCTGCTGCGCGGGAACGACGTCGATGAATTCATTGAGTGCGGATTCCAAGAAGCCCCAACCGCGCTCGACGTGGGCGATCAGACTTTGCGCCTTGTACTGGGTCAGCACGCTGACGCGCCGGATCCCGGAGTTGATGCAGTTGCTCAAAGGGAAATCGATGATGCGCAAAGTGCCGGCAAACGGCACCGCCGGCTTGGCGCGCCAATTCGTCAGGTTCATCAAGCGCGTGCCGCGCCCGCCGGCAAGCACCATCGCGTAGGTCTTGCGCGACAGGGCACCGAGGAAGCTCACGTGCGAGCCCGTCGGCGATCGGTAAGTGGCGACTCCCGCGTGCGATCGTGCTGCGCTCATGTTTCCCATCTCCATTCCTCCATTGGTGTCACGCGTGGGGTTGCTTGCTCGCCCTTTTGAGAGGGCGGAGTCTGCGCGGCTGAAGTGGAACTTGAGGGTTGCGACCCGTAAGAGTTGTTCGATTGATGGCAATTTTTCACGTGAACGTGAGGCATCGACCCTGAGTGCCGGTGCCCGCACCCGCAGCACAGTTCGCCTCACCGCGTGGGATCCACGAGTCTGGGCTTGACCGAGATTGCGCCGTTTGCGGTCGATCAAACCGAACGATTTCGCGCCACCTGCGATGATGCGCTGCGATGTCGTCAGCCTCAGCGCAATCCCCCCCCGAATCTGCTGCGCCTTCGCCACTGCGCAACCCGGTGTTTCGCATGCTCTGGGGCGTCTGGGTCACGGCGAACATCTGCATGTGGATGAACGACGTCGCCGCCGCGTGGCTGATGACGACGCTGACGACGTCGCCGGTGATGGTGGCGCTGGTCGCCACCGCCGCTTCGCTGCCCGTGTTCCTGCTGGGCCTGCCCAGCGGCGCGCTGGCCGACATCGTCGACCGGCGCCGCCTGCTCCTGTTCACGCAAGTGTGGGTCGCGGGGGTCGGCCTGATCACGTGCATGGTCTCGTTGGCCGACGCGATCACGCCTGCGCTGTTGCTCGTGCTGACCTTCGGCAACGGCATCGGCCTGGCGCTGCGCTGGCCGGTGTACGCCGCGCTCGTTCCCGAGCTTGTGCAGCGGCGCCAGTTGTCGTCAGCGCTTGCGCTGAACACGATTGCCATGAACATTTCGCGGATTGCCGGCCCCGCAGTGGCCGGCGCCGTGATCGCCACGGCAGGCAGCGCCTACGTGTTCATGCTCAACGCCGCGCTGTCGGTGGGTGCGGCGTTCGTTCTCGCGCGCTGGCGCCGGGCGCCGAAGGTCAGCGCGCTGCCGGGAGAACGTTTTCT
>JBEBHW010000845.1:0-1524 GCA_040081145.1 Burkholderiaceae bacterium | reverse complement strand
GTAGTGGCTCGCCTGGTTCATGAACGCGCCGCCGTCGAATTCCCAGGTGCCGCGCCACGCCGCGCTGTCGTAGTAGGCCTGGGGCCGCGTCCAGAACACGTTGACGCTGACCATGTAAAGGCGCCCGAAACGCCCCTGGTCGACCGCCTGCTTGAGCAATTGCAGCGTGCGGTTGCGCCGGTTCTGCTTGACGACGAACAGGCGCACGCCCGCGTCGTCGCACGCGCGCACCATCGCCTGGCCGTCGCTCCAGCGTGTGGCCATCGGCTTTTCCGTCATCACGTCGCGACCCGAGCGCGCGATTTCGATCGCTTGCGCCGCGTGCAGGCCGCTGGGCGTGGCGAGGATCACGCAGTCGGCCTGCGTCTTGGCGAGCATCGCGGTCAAGTCGGTGTGACCCACCGCGCCGGTGCGCGCCACCGCCGCGGCCAGCGCCTGGGGGTCGGCATCGCACACGTCGGTGATTTCGCAGCGTGCCGCGTGAACCTTGATCGCGTCGAAGTGGCTCACGGCAATGCGCCCACAGCCTGCCAGAGCGAAGCGCAGCTTGCGGTCGAGAATGGGTGGGCGTCGGACGTGCATGGTCGGGCGAGGCCTCCAGGGGACGCAACAGGTCGCGTGAGACCGGCACTGCGATGGGTGGCGAATTTTAAGTGCAGTTCTTGGGCGTGAACCCAGCCCATAAAATCGCGGGCCCACTGAAAGAGCCCCATGACCGATGACCGCGCAACGCCGCCCCCGCCCGACGACAACCAGCTGATCTCGGAGCGCCGCGAAAAACTCGCCGCAGTCCGTGCGCAGGCCAAAGCCATTGGCGGCGCAGCGTTTCCGAACGACTTCAAACCGAAGAACGGTTCGCTGGACCTGGTCCACAAGTTCGGCGAAATGCCGAACGAGGAACTAGAGCCTCTGGCGATCAAGGTCTCGCTCGCCGGCCGCATGATGCTCAAGCGCGTGATGGGCAAGGCGAGCTTTTGCACGCTGCAAGACGGCACCGGCCGCATCCAGCTCTTCATCACGCGCGATGCCCTGGGCGAAGCCGCTTACGAGGCGTTCAAGCATTGGGACCTCGGCGACATCCTCGGCGCGCAGGGCGCGCTCTTCAAGACCCGCACCGGCGAACTTTCGGTGCGGGTCAGCCTGCTCCGCCTGCTCACCAAAAGCCTGCGCCCGTTGCCCGACAAGTTCCACGGCATGGCGGACCAGGAGCAGAAGTACCGGCAGCGCTACGTGGACCTGATCGTCGACGAAGACGCACGCGCCCGCTTCGTTGCGCGCAGCAAGGCGGTGAGCTCAATCCGCCAGTTCATGGTCGAGCACCACTTCCTCGAAGTGGAAACGCCGATGCTGCACCCGATTCCCGGCGGGGCGAACGCCAAGCCCTTCGTCACGCATCACAACGCGCTCGATCAGGAAATGTTTCTGCGCATCGCGCCCGAGCTGTACTTGAAGCGCCTGATCGTCGGTGGTTTCGAGCGCGTGTTCGAGATCAACCGCAATTTTCGCAACGAGGGCATCTCGGTT
>JBEBHW010000167.1:0-7284 GCA_040081145.1 Burkholderiaceae bacterium | reverse complement strand
CCGCGACCCGAGTTCGCCGACGATGCGCCCGTCGACGCGCACCCAGCCTTTGGCGATCCAGTCGTCGGCTTCGCGGCGCGACGCCAGGCCGAGTTCGCTCATGCGCTTGGACAGGCGCATCGAGCCGGGCGCGTGTTGCGCCGGCTCGGCGGGCTCGGCGCGTCGAGGTGCGGGGCGGGGCGGCCGGGCTCGCGAAGGGCGTTGCGCTGCCGGATGCGAATCAGCCGGGCGAGATTCAGCCGGACGTGATGCAGCAGGGCGAGGCGCAGCAGGGCGAGTCGCGCCTGCGCCTGGCGTCGCAGAGCGCAGCGCAGAAACGTGAGATTCAGCGGGGCGTAGCGCCGCCGTCTGAGGCGCAACCGGGCGCAACTCAGCAGGGCGCCGCGCAGCAGCGGTGCTGTGGCCTGCGCCCACACCGCCCCGGCGTACCGGCGGTCGCTTGCGCGCGCCTGGCTCCGCAGGAACAGGTCGCGGCGCATTGGCTTTCAACTTCAAGGTGGCCATATCGCGTTTTCTAGATTCCCAGGCTGAACAACTCGCGCAACGCGTCGCGGTAATGCTGCTGGCCCAGGCCGTTGGTGCTGTAGTGCGTGCCACCTTCGACGAGCACAAAACGTTTCGGCGACGCGGCGCGCTCGAACAGGGCGCGCCCCAGCTCGGGGCGGATCAGCGCGTCGTTCGCGCCGTGCACCACGAGTATCGGGCTGCGCACGCGGCCCACTTTGGCCGCGGAGTCGAAGCGCTGCGTGATGAGTGGCGTGATCGGCAGCCAGCCCCAGCGCATCGACTGAAACACGTCGGGGATCGACGTGAACGTGCCCTCGACGATCAGGCCTTTCGAGTCGTTCACTTCGGTGGCGAGTTGCACGGCGATCGCGCCGCCCAGCGAGTGGCCGAAGATGTAGCGCTCCGATTGCGGGTGTTCCCGCGCGAGGAAAGCCCAGGCGGCGCGTGCGTCTTCGTAGACGAGGTCTTCGGAGGGCAACTCGTCGCTGCTCTTGCCGAAACCCCGGTAGTCCACGGCGAGCACGCTGAACCCCAGTTGCTGCATCTGACGGATGCGAAACGCGCTGCCCGCGACGTTGCGCCGCGCGCCGTGCAAATAGAGCAGCACCGGGGCGTGCGGACTTTCGGCGGCCATCCACAAGGCGTGCAGCCGGATGGGCGCATTGCTCAGCACCGAGTGATGTTCGATCCAGACGTCGGCCATGCCCAGCGTTTGCGCCTCGGACCAGGGTTGCGCCGTCGAGGGCATGAAAATCCACTTGCGCTGTTGCACTTCGAGGCTCTGGCAGCCCGCCAGCAACCCCACGAACAGCAGGCCCAGCGCGAGCCACGGCCAGACGCGACGCCCGGGGGAGCGATAGACGGTGAATGGATTCATTGGCCGCGCCAGAACATTCGGTCCAGCTCCTTGACGCTGATCTGGCGCCACGTGGGCCGCCCGTGGTTGCACTGGTCGGCGCGTTCGGTGCGTTCCATGTCGCGCAGCAGCGCATTCATCTCTTCCAGCGTGAGCTTGCGATTCGCGCGCACCGCGCCGTGGCACGCCATCGTCGAGAGAATCCGGTCGCGGGCGCGCTGCACGACGTGGCTCGCCTCGAACTGGGCAAGCTCATTGAGCACGCTGCGCGCGAGCTCGATGAGGTTGCCGCCGACGAGCGCCGTCGGCTGCGAACGCACCACGAGCGTGCCGGCGCTGAGCGGCGCGATGTCCAGGCCGAGCTGCAGCAGCTCGTCTGCCAGCGCTTCGGCGGTCGCGATTTCCTGGGGTGTCGCGGCAAACGTCGCGGGGATCAACAGTGGCTGGGTTTCGATGGCAGCCGCTGCACTGTTTGCCTTGAGCCGCTCGTAGACGATGCGTTCGTGCGCGGCGTGCATGTCGACGATCACCAGGCCTTGGGAATTTTCGGCGAGCACGTAGATGCCGGCGATTTGCGCAACCGCCCGGCCGAGGGGCCAGGGTTGTTCGGCAGCGTGCGCCCCGAGTTGCGCTGCAGGTTCAGCGCGCGCGACCGACCAGGCAGCGGCGGGCTCCCCGACGTGCAATGCCGAGAGTTGTTGCAACGCGAGCGTCGCCTGGTGGGGCGGCGTTGTCCATGAGCCGCTGAATCCGCCTTTTGAAGGCGCGTCTGGCGAAGCGCCCGTCGAAGTCTCGCTCGACCACGCAGGCGAGTCCGTCAAGTCCGGCGCGATGGGCGCACTGATGTGGGCCGGCAATGCGGCAGCGCGTGACGCCGCCAACGCGCTGCTCACGGCGCTGCGCACGGCGTGGTGCACCTCGCGCGAGTCGCGAAAGCGCACCTCCACCTTGGTGGGGTGCACGTTCACGTCGACGCGCTCCGGCGCGATCGCGATGAACAGCACGTAGGCGGGTTGACGCGCGCCGTGCAAAACGTCTTCGTACGCGGAGCGCACGGCGTGCGCGATGAGGCGGTCGCGCACGTAGCGGCCGTTGACGTAGACGTATTGCTGGTCGGCACGCGAGCGCGCCGCTTCGGGCAGGCCGGCGAATCCGCCCACGCTCAGCACGCCGGTGCCCAGCGCCAGGGGCACGCTCTGCGCGATGAACTCGGGCCCGAGCACGTCGAGCACGCGCTGCGCCGCGGCGGCTCGGCGCCATTGCAGAAGCGCCTTGCCGTCGTGCCACGCGGCAAAGCCGACGTCGGGACGCGCCAGCGCGTGGCGTCGCACCGCTTCGAGGCCATGCGCAAGTTCGGTTGCATCGGTCTTGAGGAATTTGCGGCGCGCCGGCGTGCTGAAGAACAATTCGCGCACCTCGACCGTCGTTCCCTGGGCGCGTGCCGCGGCTTGCAATTCGCCGCTTCGCGCATCCAGGCGCGTGGCGTGCGCTGCCAGCGCCGTGCGGCTCGTCAGGTGCACTTCGGCAACGGAGCAGATGGCAGCGAGTGCCTCGCCGCGAAAACCCATCGTCAGCACAGATTCGAGATCGCCCAGCGTGGCGATCTTGCTCGTCGCGTGGCGCCGCAGCGCGAGCGCGAGTTCGCCCGCCTCGATGCCCTCGCCGTTGTCTTCGACGATGGTGGCACGCACGCCGCCGCCGCTGAGCTTGACGCCGATCTCGGTGGCGCCCGCATCGAGCGCGTTGTCGACCAGCTCGCGCACCACCGACGCGGGGCGCTCGACCACTTCGCCGGCGGCGATCTGGCTTACCAGTTCGTCGCCGAGTTCGCGGATCGGGCGGCGCGTGGCCGGCTGGGGGTCGCGGTTCATTGCGCCATTGTAGGAAGCGCCGGGTCAGCCTGGGCGAGCCGCCATGGATAATCGATTCGAATGGACCTCATCGCCCTCCTGCTCGATTTCGTTCTGCATGTCGACGTGCACCTCGCGACCTTCGTGCAGACCTATGGGCAATGGGTCTACGCTCTGCTGTTTCTCATCATCTTCGTCGAGACCGGTGTCGTCGTGATGCCGTTCTTGCCCGGCGATTCGCTGCTGTTCGTCGTGGGCGCGATGTGCGGTGCCGGCCTGATGGACCTGCCCCTGTCGATGGGCCTGCTCACGGCCGCGGCGATCCTGGGCAATCAGAGCAACTACGCGCTCGGCCGCCACTTCGGCCCGCGCGTGTTCCAGTGGGAAGACTCGCGCTGGTTCAACAAACGCGCGTTCGAGCAGGCGCACGAGTTCTATGAAAAATACGGCGGCATCACGATCGTGCTGGCGCGCTTCATGCCTTTCGTGCGCACCTTCGCGCCCTTCGTCGCCGGCGTCGCGCAGATGACGCGCCGCAGGTTCACGCTCTACGACGTCTCGGGTGGCGCATTCTGGGTCTGCGGCCTGACGCTCGCTGGCTACCTGTTCGGCAACATTCCCTGGGTCAAGCAGAACCTCGAGAAGATCATCTGGGCGGCGATCATCGTCCCGGGCTTGCTGGTCATGGTCGGCGCCTGGCGTGCCCGGGCCAAGTCGGCGGGGTCTGGCAGGCCCGGCCAATCCTGACTGGGTTCAGGTTGGCTTGTGCTGAGATACTGTGTATATTCACAGTATGCAAAAGCAGGCGCGTCCAAGCATTCCGATCTTCGCCGCAGGTCTCGATCCCGGGGCCGTCAAGGGGCGCGGCACGGCGTGGGCGGCGCCGCACCGCTTCAGCCGGCACATCAGCGAAACCTTTGACGACGGCTGGGGCACGCTCGAGCAACACGCGGACGAGGCGGCGCTGCCACCGCGCACGCAAATCATCGAAGAGCACGTCAAGTCGATCCTGACGAGCAATGATTCGCCGGACATCGCGTTCGACCTGTCGATCAACCCGTACCGCGGCTGCGAACACGGCTGCGTCTATTGTTTCGCCCGGCCCACGCACAGCTACCTGAACTTGTCGCCGGGGCTGGACTTCGAGACGCGCATCGTCGCCAAGATGAATGCGGCGGAGAAACTGCGCGAGGCGTTCGCGAGCCGCGCGTATGAGCCGGCGATGCTCAACCTCGGCTCCGCCACCGACGCCTACCAGCCGGTGGAACGCAAGCTGCGCCTCACGCGCGGCATCGTCGAAGTGCTGGCGCAGTGCAGCCACGCGTTTTCGCTCGTCACCAAGTCGGCGGGGGTGGAGCGGGATCTGGACCTGCTTGCGCCGATGGCGGCGCGCGGCCTCGTGGCGGTGTACGTGTCGCTGACGACGCTCGACCCTGCGTTGGCGCGCATCCTGGAGCCGCGCGCCGCCTCGCCGCAGCGGCGCCTGCAAACCATAGCGACGCTGGTCGCCGCGGGCGTGCCGGTGGGCGTGAGCGTCTCGCCGGTGATTCCGTTCATCAACGAGCCTGAACTCGAACGCATCTTGGAAGCCGCCGCGCAAGCCGGCGCGAGCCGCGCGTTCAGCGTCGTGCTGCGTCTTCCCTGGGAGGTGAATCCGATCTTCCAACAGTGGCTGAACTGCCACTTTCCGGAGCGCGCGGCGCGAGTCATGGCGCGCATTCGCGACATGCGCGGTGGCCGCGACTACGACGCGCAATTCGGTGCGCGCATGGTCGGGCAGGGCGTATGGGCGATGTTGTTGCGGCAGCGCTTCGACAAGTGCGTGGCGCGCCTGGGTATGGACCGCGAACGCGTGCCGCTGGACCTGTCGCAATTTCGCAAGCCTGCCGCGCAGCCCGATCTGTTTGCCTGAGGCCTGATCCGCGCTCAGCGCGCGCGACACGGCGCGAAGGCGTCGAGCGCTGGCTGGTACTCGCCGGCGTGAATTTGCAGTGCGCCGAGCACGCTGTGGAACATGTGATCGTGCGACAGCGCTTCGGCGCGTCGATCGCGCACACAGTCCCAGTTCAGGGCGAGCGCGGACCGCGCACCTGAGGACATCCAGCTGATCCAGGGTACATGGGTCTGCTCGCGCGGCGCAAAGGAGTAGGGCAGGCCGTGCAGGTACAGGTTGTTCTCGCCGAGCGACTCGCCGTGATCGGAGACGTAGAACATGCCGGCATCGAAGCTCGTCGACTGCTGCTTCAGCCAGTCGATCAGCGCGGCGAGCACGCGGTCGGTGGCGACGATCGAATTGTCGTAAGCGTTGACCAACGACTCGCGCGTGCACTGCGCGAGCACGGGCGTGGTGCATTCCGGCAGGAAGGGCTTGCGAGTGGGCGGGGACCGCTTGAAGTAAGCCGGGCCGTGGCTGCCCATCGGGTGCAAAACGAGCAGAACGCCGCGCGCACGTTGTTCCGCGGGCAGGGCCTGCAGGCGCGCGTCCAGGGCGTGCAGCAGTGCTTCATCGAAACACTCGCCGTCGCTGCCGCACAGCTCGGTGGGAAGCGGTGGCGCGCCTTGCACCGGCTCATGAGCCACGGCGTTCGGGACGCGCGCGCACAGGCCCTTGCAGCCGGCCTGGTTGTCCAACCACAACACCGCCATGCCGGCACGTTGCACGACGTCGAGCAGGTTCTCGCTGTCACGATCGCGCGACTCGAAGCGCTCGCGCCCGAGGTGCGAAAACATGCACGGCAAGGACGCCGCGGTGCTCGTTCCGCACGAGCTCACGTTGGCAAAGCTCAGCACGTCGTGGCGCGCCAGTTCGGTGTTGGTCGCGCGCGCGTAGCCGTTCAGCGCGAAATGATCGGCCCGCGCGGTCTCGCCGATCACCAGCACGAGCAAAGGTGGTTGGCCGCTGCGTGGCAGGATGCGCGCGTCCGCGCCGATCGCCAGCGGCGGGCCGGTGGGTCGGGAATTCGCTTGGAAGCCGAGCACGCCCATGGCGTAAAACGAGTTCAGGGGATTGATCAGGAAGCGCAGCTGCTTGTGGTTGCGCATCGTCGCCGACAGGTCCGCGAACAAAGCCAGCACCAGCAGGACGACCACCAGCAGCGAGAGCGCCAACACGAGCGCGTTGCGCCAAAGTTGCGCGGCAAAGTTCAGCCGCCTCACGGGCAGCCGCTGCAGCGCCAGCCAGGGCAGTCCGGCGAGCACCAGCACGCTCGCCAGCAGGGGCAGGCTCAGCAGGTCGCGCACCTCGCTCACATTCGTTTGCAACGCGTTCGTCAGCATCGTCGAATCGATGACGACGCCATAGCTGCCCATGAAATGCGCGCCGATCGCGGCCGAGATGAGGAACAGCGCAATCGCCGGCTTGACGCTGCGCGCGTGCGCGAGTGGCGCGAGCAGCGCAAGCAGCAGCAGCGCCAGCATCGTCCAAAAGCCGCCGACGAACACGGCGCCGCGCAAGGTCGCGGTTTCCGGCAGGCGCATCAGCGCTTGCCAGAGCGGCCAATTCGCCAGCGTGGCGATCCACGCGCTGGCGCCCGCAGCGAGCCACAGCGGGTTGAATTCGGTGGCCCGGGCACTCAGGGTTGGCAGGGGCGTGGGCTCTCTCATGCAGGGGATTTTCGGCTCGAAAAGATTCGGCGCCCAAAGGGCCCGGGGCGCGATTCGCGATGTGCGGTTCGGCGTGCGGCGGCGTGATGCGCTGCGCGCTGGGCGCAGCGCGCAGCCGGCGCCCGCGCGCTGCGCTCGGTCTACTTGAACATGCCCTTGACGCGGTCGGTCCAGGACTTTGTCGTGGGCGAATGCCGCTCGCCGCCCTTGCGGAACGACTCGTCGAGCTCTTTCAGGAGTTTGCGCTGATGCTCGGTCAACTTGATCGGCGTTTCGACGCTGACGTGGCAGTACAGGTCGCCGGGATAGCTGGAGCGAACGCCGCGAATTCCCTTGCCGCGCAAGCGGAAGGTCTTGCCGTGCTGCGTGCCTTCGGGCAGTTCGATCTCGGCGCTGCCGCCGAGTGTGGGCACTTCGATGTTGCCGCCAAGCGCCGCCGCGGTGAGCGGGACGGGGACGGTGCAGTGC
>JBEBHW010000844.1:0-1526 GCA_040081145.1 Burkholderiaceae bacterium | reverse complement strand
TGCAGCACCGGCTCCAGCCTCGCCGGATCCACTTCCTGCTCGGTGACGAGCATGGTGCGCAATTGGGCGTCGCGATTCTGTTCGATGACGAAGACGTGCTCGTGCGCCGCGATGAACTCATCGACCGCGGCGCTGAACGGGAAGGCGCGCACGCGCAAGAGGTCGACGTGCACGCCTTGCGCGCGCAAGGACTCGAACGCCTCGTTCATCGCCGGGCTCGTCGAGCCGTAGTAGATGACGCCAAAGCGCGTCGGCCGGCCCGCGTCGCGCTGCACCGGCTGCGGCACGAGCGTCTTCGCGGTCTCGAATTTTCTCAGCAGGCGCTCGACGTTGTACATGTAGTCGGGCCCGGCTTCGGAGTAGCGCGCGTACGGGTCGCGCGTCGTGCCGCGGGTGAAGTAGGCGCCGCGCTTGGCGTGCGTCGCGGGGTAGGTGCGGTAGGGGATGCCGTCACCGTCAACATCGAGGTATCGCCCGAAGTCGCGCCCGGCCTCTAACTCTTCGCTCGTCATCACCTTGCCGCGGTCGTACTGCCGCGATTCGTCCCACTTCAAGGGCTCGCACAGGCGGTGGTTCATGCCGATGTCCAGATCCGTCATGAGGAACACCGGTGTCTGGAGCCGGTCCGCGAGGTCCAGGCAGTGCGCCGCGAACTCGAAACACTCGTGCGGGTCCTCGGGAAAGAGCAGCACGTGTTTCGTGTCGCCGTGCGACGCATAAGCGCAACTCAGCACGTCGGCCTGTTGCGTGCGCGTGGGCATTCCGGTGGAAGGGCCGCCGCGCTGCACGTTGATGATCGTGACCGGAATCTCGGCAAAGTAGGCCAGACCGATGAACTCCGTCATCAGCGACACGCCCGGGCCCGAGGTGGCGGTGAAGGCGCGCGCGCCATTCCAGCCGGCGCCCACCACGATGCCGATCGACGCGATTTCATCTTCGGCCTGCACGATCGCGAACTTGTTCTTGCCGGTCGCCTTGTCGACGCGCAGCTTGCCGCAGTACTTCTGGAACGCCTCGGCGAGCGACGAGGACGGCGTGATCGGGTACCAGGCGCACACCGTCGCGCCGCCCCACACGCAGCCGAGCGCCGCCGCCGCGTTGCCTTCGATGAAGATGCGCTTGCCCACGGCGTTGCGCCGCTCCACCCTCAACCCAAGCGCGTCGTCGAAATATTCGCGGCCGTGGTGCAGACCCATCATGAAGGCATCCAGATTCGGCTGGATCAGCTTCGCCTTGCCTTTGTATTGCTCGCCGAGCAGCGTGGCGATGACTTCGGGCTCGATGCCCAGCAGCGCCGCGAGAACGCCCACATACACGATGTTCTTCAGCAACTGGCGTTCGCGCGGATCGGTATAGCGCGTCGCGCACAGGTCGGTGAGCGGCACGGCGAGCACGTTCACGTCGGGCCGGAAGCGCGACGGCGGAATCGGCTTGGAGCTGTCGTACATCAGGTAGCCGCCGGGCTCGATTTCGGCAACGTCCTGGTCCCAGGTCTGCGGGTTCATCGCGACCATCAGGTCGCAGCC
>JBEBHW010000166.1:0-7317 GCA_040081145.1 Burkholderiaceae bacterium | reverse complement strand
AGGCGGCAGCAACGGCGGGTTGCTCGTCGGCGCGGTGGCCACGCAGCGCCCGGAGTTGTTCAACGCCGTCGTGTGCCAGGTGCCGCTGCTCGACATGCTGCGCTACCACAAGCTGCTCGCGGGCGCGTCGTGGATGGCGGAGTACGGCGATCCGGACGACCCCGAACAGTGGGCCTACATCTCGCGCTACAGCCCGTACCAGAACGTGCGACGCGACGCGAAAATGCCTCGGATGTTGATCACCACGTCGACCCGCGACGACCGTGTGCACCCGGGCCACGCGCGCAAGATGGCGGCGCGCCTGGCCGAGTTCGGGCACGACGTGCTGTACTACGAAAACATCGAAGGCGGACACGGCGGCGCCGCCGACAATGCGCAACGCGCCCTCATGCAGGCGCTCGAATTCAGCTACCTTTGGCAGCAACTGGCGCCGCCGTCGAAGTGAATCCGCAAGACGTTCTCGACTTCTGGTTCGGCGCGCCCAACAGCGCCGAGTTCGGCAGCGCGCGCGCGGTCTGGTTTCGCAAAGACAGCGCGTTCGACCAGCTCATCGCGCAGCGCTTCGGTGACACGGTGCAGGCGGCCCTGGGCGGTGGCTTGCACGACTGGGCGGAATCGGCAGCGCCGGGCCTCGCGCGCATCGTCGTGCTCGATCAATTCACGCGCAACATGTTCCGCGATACGCCCAAGGCCTTCGCCGGCGACACGCTGGCGCTGCGCGCGGCCCAGGCGATGATCGAACGCGGCGCCGACGCTGCCCTGCTGCCGGTGCAGCGTGCCTTCGTCTACCTGCCCCTCGAGCACGCCGAAGACTCGGCCACGCAAGCGCGCTGCGTCGCGCTTTTCACAACGCTTGCCGAACAAGACGCGTCGATGCGAAGCATGCTCGACTACGCGATCCGGCATCACGATGTGATTCAGCGCTTTGGCCGCTTCCCGCATCGCAATGCGGTATTGGGGCGCGCTTCGACCGCCGAGGAACTCGCCTTCCTCAAGGAGCCGGGATCGAGCTTTTAGTTTGTGCGACCTGCCCCAATTCCCACAGGCCGCGCCAGCCGGCTGCAGCGCCCAAGGTCTTGACGCCGATGCCCTGCTGCGACAAGGCGCGTTCGTAGCGCCGCGTCAGCGCGTCGCTGCCGATCACGATCACATCGCCACCGCTTTGCATGTCCTGGGTCATTTGCGAGCGCAGTTCTTCGCCGATGACGAGACCCGACAGGTAACTCGGCAGCGACTCGGCGCGGACGCGATCGAACAGCGACAAGGTGCGCACGCCAAACGCCGTCTGCATCAGGCTGCGGCTCGACAGGGCGACCGCGACACCCTGGTCGAAGGCGGGCACGTCAAGGTCGGCGTCCGCGTCGGGCATGGAGCGCGCCAGGAACGAATGGTGGCGCAGCAGACCGTAGAACTCACCCGTCATCACGGTCGAGAAGCGTTGCACATGGCCGGCCCGAACCGTGACCCACTTGCTGTGCGTGCCGGGCAGCACGAGCAGGCCGTCGGCGCGGTCGAGCATTTGCAACGCCCCGAAGACTTGCAACTCTTCACCGCGCATGACGTCGGGAATTCCGGCGTGGTGACACGTCAGCCCGGGAACGATGGCGATGCGCCGCGGCGACGCGACCCACGTGAGGCGGCTGCCCAAGTCTTCGAAGCGCGCCGGACACGGGGCGTACGGTGCCTCGACCCAACCCTGCTTGCTGCCCGCCATGCCGCCGATAAGGCACAGGCTGTCGGCGCCGCCCATCCAGTCGCCGAAGTGCGCATCGAACACGGCGTCGAACGAAGCGCCCGCCATGCTCGCCACGCCGCGCTCGAAAAGCCGTTCTTCGAGGACGGTTGCGCCCGGGCCCAGGCGGGCACCGCGCAGCGCGGTCGTGCCCCAGTCGATCGCCACCAATGAGTCCATGAGTGCGGTTTATACGCGAGTCCCTGCGGCTGCGCCGCGAGCCGTCGGCTCAATGGTTGTCTCGGGGGACGAAAGCGCCGCGCCGGCCCACTAGGAAGTCCAGGTCGGCACCCTCATCAGCCGGCAACACATGGTCGACATAGAGTTTCCAGTACCCACTGGCCAACGGCGGCGGCGCAGGCTTCCATGCAGCGAGGCGCCGCGCCAATTCAGCGTCGCTGACGTGCAGGTGCAGGCTGCGCTTGGGCACATCGAGTTCGATCAGGTCGCCGTTTTGCACAACGGCGAGCGGCCCACCCGCCGCCGCCTCGGGCGCGCTGTGCAACACAACGGTGCCGTAGGCGGTGCCGCTCATGCGCGCGTCGCTGATGCGAACCATGTCGGTGATGCCCTTGCGCAGCACTTTGGGCGGCAGCGGCATGTTGCCGACTTCGGCCATTCCGGGGTAGCCCTTGGGGCCGCAGTTCTTCAGCACGAGGATGCACGTCTCGTCGACGTCCAGACACTCGTCGTTGATGCGCGTGTGGAAGTCTTCGATGTTCTCGAACACGACGGCGCGGCCCTTGTGCACCATCAGCGCGGGCGTCGCGGCGCTCGGTTTGATGACGGCGCCGCGCGGCGCGAGGTTGCCGCGCAGCACGGCGATGCCGGCTTTGTCCTTGAAGGGTTTGGCCATCGTCTTGATCACGCGCGGATCGAAGTTCTGCGCGTCGGCAATGTTCTC
Organism: Burkholderiaceae bacterium; assembly: GCA_040081145.1. Classification (GTDB taxonomy): domain Bacteria; phylum Pseudomonadota; class Gammaproteobacteria; order Burkholderiales; family Burkholderiaceae_C; genus JAEMQF01. Next base: position 4,681 of record JBEBHW010000166.1, on the reverse strand, counting down.
TTGCACTGATTTACCTGTGGCCGTGACGTGACCCAAGTGCAAGCTGCTGGAAATCTCTTTCATCACCGCCGGCAACCCGCCCGCATAACAAAAGTCCTCCATCAAGTGTTCGCCCGAAGGCTGCAAGTTCACCAGGCACGGCATTTCGCTGCCCAGGCGCTCGAAGTCGTCGATCGTCAGCTTCACGCCGATGCGCCCGGCGATCGCGATCAAGTGGATCACCGCGTTCGTCGAGCCGCCGATCGCGGCGAGGGTGCGGATTGCGTTCTCGAAGGCTTCGCGCGTCAGGATGTCGGACAGCAGCTGGTCCTCGTGCACCATGTCGACGATGCGCCGTCCGGCGTTGCGCGCAATCACGTTGCGCCGGCCGTCGACTGCCGGGTACGCGGCGTTGCCGGGCAGGCCCACGCCGAGCGCCTCGACCATGCTCGCCATCGTCGACGCTGTTCCCATCGTCATGCAGTGGCCGTGGCTGCGGTGCATGCAGCTCTCGGCGTCGAAGAAATCGGCGAGTTTCAGCGTGCCGGCGCGCACCTGTTCGCTCATGCTCCACACGCCGGTGCCTGAGCCGAGTTCCTGGCCGCGCCATTTGCCGTTGAGCATCGGTCCGCCCGAGACGCCGATCGTCGGCAAGTCCGCGCTGGCTGCGCCCATCAGCAGCGCCGGCGTCGTCTTGTCGCAGCCCATGAGCAGCACGACGCCGTCCACCGGGTTGCCTCGAATGCTTTCTTCGACGTCCATGCTCGCCAAGTTGCGGTAAAGCATGGCGGTCGGGCGCAGCAGCGTCTCGCCGAGCGACATCACCGGGAATTCGAGCGGAAAACCTCCCGCTTCGTAGACGCCGATCTTCACTTGCTCGGCGAGCGTGCGGAAATGCGAGTTGCACGGCGTGAGCTCGCTGAACGTATTGCAGATGCCAATGACGGGCCGCCCGTCGAACTGGTCGTGCGGAACGCCCTTGCCCTTGACCCAGCTGCGGTAGGCGAATCCGTCGCGGTCTTGGCGTCCGAACCATTGCTGGCTGCGCAGGTCTTGGGGGTTTTTGCGGGGCTTGGTGCTCATGTCGAAGAGTCCGAAGGGCGGTGAAGGATGCTGCGCATTATGGGCGTGCGCCAAGCTTCGTCGGGCGGGTGTATCGTAGGCACAGGATGTATGCCGCCGCTTCCCGCGGCAGCTCGCGCCTTGAAATTCGATGCCCTGCGCCGACCCACCGATTCCCTATCTCGAGCGCATCCGCGAGTACTACCTTGCGCTCGGCTACGGCGCGCCTTACGCGTGGCCGCGCTTCGCCGACGTGCCCTTGAAGCGCCTGGCCGCACCGCTGGCGCAATGCCGCGTCGCGCTGATCACGACCGCGGCACCTTATCAGCCGGGCAAGGGCGATCAAGGCCCGGGAGCGCCGTACAACGCCCTCGCGAAGTTCTACAGCGTCTATTCGGGGGACGCCGCTGGCGAGCCGGACCTGAGAATCTCGCACGTCGCGATCGACCGCACCCACACGCGCGCCGAAGACATCGGCAGCTACTTCCCGCTGCGCGCGCTGCGTGACTGCGCCGCGCGCGGGCGCATCGGCGAGGTCGCACCACGCTTTCACGGCCTGCCGACGAACCGCAGCCAGCGCACGACACTCGACGTCGACGCGCCGGAGGTCGTGGGGCGCTGCAAGGCCGACGGCGCCCACGCCGCGGTGCTCGTCGCCAACTGCCCGGTGTGCCACCAAAGCGTTGCGCTCACGGCGCGCCTTCTCGAGGCGAGTGGCATCGCCAGCGTCGTGATGGGATGTGCCCGGGACATCGTCGAGCACATCGGCGTGCCGCGCTACGTCTTCAGCGATTTCCCGCTCGGCAATGCCGGAGGAAAACCAGGCGACGCGCAGTCGCAGGCCGACACGCTCGAATTGGCGCTGGCGCTTCTCGAATCAGCTGAACAAGCACGCTGCACCGTGACGTCGCCGCAGATCTGGGCCGCCACGTCGACGTGGAAGCTCGACTATTGCAACGCCGCGCGACTCTCACCCGAGGAGTTGCAGCGGCGTCGCGCCGAATTCGACGCGGGCAAGGTGCAAGCGAAAGATCTTCGCGACTCTGCCTGAAGGGGCGCGAAATTGGCTCACAGCCAACCGGCACGCCGGAAGCGCCAGTAGAGCAATCCGCCTGCGCAAGCGATGATGCCCAGCGCCATCGGGTAGCCATAGGTCCACTTCAACTCGGGCATGTGCTCGAAGTTCATTCCCCAGACACCGGCGAGTGCCGTGGACACGGCGAAGATGGCCGCCCAGGCAGCGAGGCGTTTCGTCGTTTCCGATTCTTCGATCGTCACCATCGACAGATTCACCTGGATCGCTGTGCCGATGGTGTCGCGAATCGCATCGATCGAGCCGTTGATTCGGGTCAGGTGGTCGTGCACGTCGCGAAAGTATTCCTGCGTGTTCATGCATACCGCCGGCACGCGCCCGCCGTGCAGCTTGCTTGCCACTTCGAGCAGTGGCGCCACCGCATGGCGCAACACCGTGGCGCGTCGCTTCAGCGTGTACAGGCGCTCGATGTTCAGGCGCGCGGCGCGCGGCACGAAGATCTGCGCCTCGATGCCGTCGAGTTCGGTTTCGATTTCGTCGAGCAACGGAAAGTAGCGGTCGACGACGGCGTCCATCAACGCGTAGAACACGAACCCCGCGCCGTGGCGCAACAACTGCGGCTCGCGTTCGCAGCGCTCGCGCACCCCCAGGAAACCCTGGTTGCTGCGGTTGCGCACCGAGAGCACGAAATTCGGTCCGACGAAGACTGCCACCTCACCCGAGTGCAGTTCGCCATGCTCGGCTTCGAGAAGGCGCATGACGACGAACACTGTGTCGCCGTATTCGTCGATCTTCGGCCGCTGGTGCCCGTGGCGCGCGTCTTCGACGGCGAGTTCGTGCAGCGCAAACTCCTCCTGCATTTGCGCCAGCTCGGCGTCGCTTGCGTCGCGCAGCGCGACCCAGACAAAGCAGTCGGGGCGCTTCACCCACTCACTGATTTCGCCGATGGCGATGTCGGCCAACTTCCGGCCATCCTGGTAGGCAACGCAGTTGATCAGCATGGGCAGGGACCGGGCAATGACATGCGTGGAATCTTCGCATGCCGGGTCAGTCTCGAACTTCAGCGTGTGTCAAGGCTTCTGCGCGCCTGCTCACATTTGATGCGTTTGCTCGCAGCGCTGAAGGTTTCGCTCACCGACTGTTCTGCGACGGCGTGTAAGCCCCACGCCGAATGCCAACAATTTGACGCATCGCCTCGGCCTTAAACCTTCAAGATTCGCCAACCCCTGATTTGCGGGATTGAGCGGCCGGAGTGATTCGGTCGCAAGCGAATCGGTGAGGCCTGGTTTGAAAAACTTGGAGCAGCCATGCAGTTCAGTCTTTCCTCGATGCGCCGGCGATTCGCCGCACCCACCCCGGCGTTGGTGGTGAAGAGCGCCGCGCACGGCTGGGTCAGTCGCGAAGAAGCGATCATGGGCACTGCCATCCGCGTCGAGTTGTGGTGCGACGAATCCGATGAAGGCGACGCTGCCGCGACCGCGGTGATGGCCGAGATGCACCGCATCGACGCCTTGTTGAGCCCGTACAAAGAAGACTCCGAGCTGTCGCTGATCAATCGCGACGCCGCACGTCGCGCCGTTCCGGTGAGCGCGGAGACGATGCGCCTGCTGGTCCGCGCCGCGCAGTTTTCTGAACTGTCGGGCGGTGCCTTCGACATCACCTACGCGAGCCTGGGCCACTTGTTCGACTATCGCCTGGGGATTCGGCCCAGCGAGGCCGCTGCGTCGCAGGCCCGCGCGGCGATCGGCTGGCGCCACCTGATCCTCGACACCCATGCAGGCACAGTGCGCTTTGCGCGCGAAGGCGTGCGCATCGATCTCGGCGGTTTTGCCAAAGGCCACGCGGTCGACAACTGCGTCGCGATTCTTCAGCAGCACGGCATCGTCAACGCCATCGTCGCTGCGGGCGGCGACAGCCGCGTGCTCGGCGACCGACGCGGCAGGCCCTGGACGATCGCGATCCGCGACCCGCGCCACAGTGACGGTGTCGTCGCCGTGTTGCCGCTCGAAGACGTGTCGATCTCGACATCGGGCGACTATGAACGCTACTTCGAAGAAGACGGGGTGCGCTTTCACCATTTGATCGACCCGCACACCGGCGCGTCGCCGAGCGGCGTGCGCAGCGTGACGGTGCTCGCCCCCGACGGCCTCACGAGCGAGGCCTTGTCCAAGACGGTGTTCGTGCTGGGGTCCAAGCGCGGCTTCGAGCTCGTCGAATCCCTGCCCGGCGTCGACGCGATCGTCGTCGACGCAGCCGGCGTCCTGCGTTTTTCGCCGGGGCTCTTGCACGGCGCTTCGGCGCGCCTGCAATGACACGCCCTGTCAGTGAAGTTCGGATTCATCAGGAGGTTGAGATGAAACTGCGACGTAAGCCCAATCACCCGCACACTCTCGGCGCGCTGCGTCGCGCTGCCGGCTGCGCCAGCCTTGCCGGGGCCGCTGCGGTACTCGCCCTTGCCGGCTGCGGCAACGGCACGGAAAGCACGTCGAGTTCGCTGATCGTCGCCGGCGACGCGCCGCTCGCGTATGTGAAGCGCTCCAATGCGATGAGCATCAACCCCACCGACGGCACACCCAGCGCGCCGGGCGGAGACCTGATGGTTCGCGA
>JBEBHW010000165.1:0-7325 GCA_040081145.1 Burkholderiaceae bacterium | reverse complement strand
CACGTCGGTTCCCGTGCCCATGGCGATGCCGACATCGGCGCGCGCCAGCGCCGGCGCATCGTTGATGCCATCGCCCGCCATCGCGACGATCCGACCTTCGGCTTTCAGCTTCTCGACCAGCTTGAGCTTGTCCGCCGGCTTCACCTCGCCGTGCACTTCCTCGATGCCCAGTCGCTTGCCCACGGCCTGCGCCGTCGTCAGGCCATCGCCAGTAGCCATGACGACGCGGATGTTCGCCTTGCGCAGGGTCACCAGTGCGTCGGCGGTGGTCGCCTTGATGGGATCCGATACCGCGAGGATGCCGGCAAGCTTGGCGTCCACAGCCAGGTGCATCACGCTCGCGCCTTCGGTGCGCAGCGCCTCGGCCGGTGCAGCCAACGCAGCGACGTCGACGCCGAGCTGCACCATCCACGCCGCATTGCCCAACGCAACCGCCTTGCCTGCCACGCTGCCGCGCACGCCGATCCCGGAGGCGGAGTCGAACTGTTCGGGCTTGTCCAGCGCGAACTTCTTCTCACGCGCCGCCGCCACGATCGCCGCCGCCAGGGGATGTTCGCTGCCCTGGTCGAGGCTGGCCGCCAGGCGCAACACCTCATCCGGCTCGAAGCCATTCACACCGACCGCCTTATCGAATGTCGGCCGGCCCTCGGTCAAGGTGCCGGTCTTGTCGACGATCAGCGTGTCGACCTTGCGCAGGTTCTCGATCGCTGCCGCGTCGCGGAACAGTACGCCATGGGTCGCTCCGCGCCCGGTGGCCACCATGATCGACATGGGTGTTGCCAGACCCAGCGCGCAGGGGCAGGCGATGATCAGCACCGACACCGCGTTGATCAGGCCGAAGACCCAGCTGGGCTGGGGCCCAAAGAGGCCCCAGCCGAAGAATGTCAGCACCGCGGCCGTCACCACGCCGTAGACGAAGTAGCCGGCTACTGAGTCCGCCATGCGTTGCATCGGTGCGCGCGATCGCTGGGCGAGCGCGACCATCTGGACGATCTGCGACAGCACGGTGGCCGAGCCGACGTGCTCGGACTGCATCACCAGCGCGCCGCTGGTGTTCAGCGTGGCGCCGATCAGCTTGTCGCCGGCGCGCTTGGTGACTGGCAAGGGCTCTCCGGTCAGCATCGACTCGTCCAGCGCGCTGCTGCCCTCGACCACGACACCGTCGACCGGGACCTTCTCGCCCGGTCGTACGCGCAACTTGTCGCCTACGTGCACATTGGCCAGCGGGATGTCCTCTTCCGACCCATCCGCCGCGATGCGCCGCGCCGTCTTGGGTGACAGGCCCAGCAAGGACTTGATGGCGGCCGAGGTTTGCGAGCGCGCCTTCAGTTCCAGCAACTGGCCCAGCAGCGTCAACGAGATGATCACCGCGGCAGCTTCGAAGTACACCGAAACGCGACCCATGGAGACGAAGGAGTCCGGGAACACCTGCGGGGCGACGGCGGCCACCACGCTGTAGACGAAGGCCGAGCCGGTGCCCAGGCTGATCAGCGTCCACATGTTGGGGCTGCGGTTCCAGACCGACTGCGCCCCCCGCACGAAGAAAGGCCAGCCAGCCCACAGCACAACGGGCACCGACAGCGCGAACTCAAGCCAGCTTTGCGTGCCAATGGCCATCCAGCCGAGTTGGTGGCCGAACATCGCGAGCGCCGCAACGACCACGGTCGGAGGCAGCGTCCACCAGAAGCGGTGCGTGAAGTCCCGCAGCTCCGGGTTGGATTCATCGTCCAAGCTGGGCAGCACGGGCTCCAGCGTCATGCCGCATTTGGGGCAGTTGCCGGCATGGTCCTGGCGGATCTCCGGGTGCATCGGGCATGTGTAGACCGTGCCGCCAGAGTCAGGAGTCGGCTGGGCTGAAGCTGCTACAGGCGCAAGGTACTTCTGCGGTTCTGCCAGAAACTTCGTCCGGCAGCCGGCGCTGCAGAACCAGTACGGTCGGCCGTTGTTCTCAGCCTGGTGCGGGGAGTCTTTGGTGACCGTCATCCCGCAGACGGGATCCTTCAGCGCGTCGGCGGCGGAACCGGACGCCGGGAGCTCGTGATGCTCCTGGGTGGGCCCGCGCGGATGATCGGTGTGGTCACGGTGCTTGGAGTGGGTAGGCATGTCCATGAACGTCACTCCTGCCCGGGCCGACGGTTGTTGTCATCAGGCCGCTCGTGCCCGTGGTGCCCGCGATGCCCATGGAACAGGTGCATCAGCGGGCACGCCAGCGACCCAGCGCCGCCCATCGCCATAGGTGCCATGCCGTCGGCGATCAGGGTGCGAACTGCATGCATGCTGAACTCCTGACTGTTTTGGTTGACGGCTCGGATCGCGAAAGTGGAATCCTTACGGTTGGAACTGGCAGATTGGGCTGAGTTGAGGCCGCGGTCTGTGCGACAACGAACGCGGCTTCGTCTGCAATGGATTGCCTTGCTGCTGATCGAGGTCTGAATCGGTAGTCGGTCGGCAAATTTGCCCCAACGGTTTGGCGGGTATGAGCGACTGCTTCGCCGAGGCACTACTTCGGCTTTGGGTCGATTTCGGGCATCGCACACACCAGGCAGCCGTCGTTGAAACCAGCACCGCGTGGACACCGCGCAAATGCCGCTGCGTCTGTGCGACTTGGACACACGATTTCATCGTGTGTCCGCGCTTGCGAAACGGGGCACTAAGATGCCGCCCGATGAACGTCTTCTCCTTGCTCGACCAGACCGCTCGGCGCTTTGCGCAGCGCGGCGCGGTGTACGTTGGGGCGCAGGTTGTGCAATCCTTTGCCGAACTGCGCCAGCGTTCGCTGCGATTCGCGTCCGCGCTGCGCAAGCGTTACCCGGCGGCAAGCCGCGTCGTCGTCGCTACCGAAAACTGTGCCCAATACGTCGAACTGATGTTCGGCACCTGGGCCGCGGATTGCGCGGTCGTGCCCGTGAACTTCAAGCTACATCCGAAGGAGATGGCGCAAATCGTCGAAGACTCGGGCGCGGCCATCGCGTTTGCGTCGCCCAGGCTCGCCCCTGGTGTGGCGACAGCGCTGGGCGGTGGCGGCGCGTGCACGGTCGTCGAAATCGCCTCACCGGCCTACGCCGAATTCTTCGACGGTGAGGAAGCCGAACCGCCGCGCACCGACCCGCAATCTTTGGCGTGGCTCTTCTACACGAGTGGCACGACGGGTCGATCCAAAGGCGCGATGCTGACGCATCGCAACTTGCTCGCGGCGACGGTGGCGCACCTGGCCGACGTCGAGACCTTCGACGAAGGCGCGAGCCTGATCCACGCCGCGCCGATGTCGCACGGCTCGGGAATGTACGTCTTGCCCTACGTTGCGCGCGGCGCGCGCCAGGTGATTCCGGCCTCGGGCGCGTTCGAGCCCGAAGAGTTCATCGAGCTGTGCAATGCGCACCCGGCGTGCGGCGCCTTTCTCGCGCCGACGATGGTGCAGCGGCTGCGCGTGGCCGCGGAGGCGATGCGCAAACGCCCGCAGAACCTGCGCAGCATCGTCTACGGCGGCGGCCCGATGTATGTGGAGGAACTGAAAAAGTCGCTCGCCGTCTTTGGCCAGGTCTTCGTGCAGATCTACGGCCAGGGCGAATCGCCGATGACGATCACGAGCCTGCGCCGCCAAGACCACGAACTGCACGACGACGCGATCCTTGGCTCAGTGGGGTGGGCGCGCTCCGGCGTTGAGGTGGCGGTGGTCGACGGCCAGGGCAGGGCGCTGCCCACCGGGGCGACCGGCGAAATCGTCTGCCGCGGCGACGTGATCATGGCGGGCTACTGGAACAACCCGGCGGGCACTCTGGAGGCGCTGCGCAACGGCTGGCTCTACACCGGCGACATGGGCTCGCTCGATTCGCGCGGCTACCTGACGCTGCGCGACCGCTCCAAAGACGTGATCATCAGCGGCGGGTCCAACGTCTACCCGCGCGAAGTGGAAGAAGCGCTGCTCACGCACCCCGGCGTCGCCGAGGTCTGCGTCGTCGGCCAGCGCGACGAGGAGTGGGGCGAAGTGATCGTCGCCTTTGTCGTGCGCGCAGCGGGGCCCGCGGTCACCGACGACGCGCTCGATGCGCATTGCCTCGCCCGCATCGCCCGCTTCAAGCGGCCCAAGCACTACCGCTTCATCGACGCGTTGCCGAAGAACAGCTACGGCAAGGTGCTCAAGCGCGAAATGCGGCAACTGTTGCCCGTGCCGCCGGGATCGCCATGAGCCGCATCGAGTCCACCGTTTCCCCTCACAGCGATGACTTCCGCGCAAACCGCGACGGCATGCTTGAGCTGCTTGAGCGTGTGCGCGAATATGAGCGGCGCAGCGCCGCCAAATCCGCCGAGTCGCGCCCGCGCTTCGAGAAGCGCAGCCAACTCTTGCCGCGCGAGCGCCTGGCGTTGCTGCTCGACCCCGGCACGCCCTTCCTTGAGCTGTGCACGCTCGCGGGCCTGGGGCTCGACAACGCCGACCTCGACAAGAGCGTACCCGGCGGTGGCGTGATCGGCGGCATCGGCACGGTCGCGGGAATTCGCTGCATGGTCACTGCATCGGACTCGGGAATCGACGCCGGCGCCTTGCAACCCATGGGCCTGGACAAGAAACTGCGCCTCCAGGAGCTCGCCCTGGAGAACAAGTTGCCGCTCGTGCAACTCGTGGAAAGCGCTGGGGCGAACCTGATGGCGTACCGCGTCGAAGATTTTGTCCGCGGCGGTGGCCTGTTCCGCAACCTCGCGCGCCTGTCGGCCGCCGGCCTGCCGGTCGTGACGGTGACACACGGTTCGTCGACTGCAGGTGGCGCGTACCAGACCGGCTTGTCCGACTACATCATCATGGTGCGCGACCGCACGCGCGCTTTCCTCGCCGGCCCGCCGCTGCTGCTGGCGGCGACGGGCGAAGTGGCGAGCGAGGAAGACCTCGGCGGCGCCGTCATGCACACGTCGATTTCGGGCCTGGGCGACTACCTCGCCGAAGACGACCGCGACGCGCTGCGCATCGCGCGCGAAGTCCTGGGCAAGATCGACTGGCAGCGCGGTCGCGCCGAGTCGCGCGAATTCGAGCCGCCGCGGTACGACACCGAAGAGCTGCTCGGCATCATGCCGATCGACCTCAAGCGCCCGGTCGACATGAAGCACGTGATCGCGCGCATCGTCGACGGCTCCGACTTTCTGGAGTTCGGCGCCAACTACGGCAGCGCGACTGTCTGCGGCCACGCGCGACTGGAGGGTTTTGCGCTCGGCATCGTGACGAACAACGGCCCGATCGACGTGGCCGGCGCGAACAAGGCGACGCACTTCATCCAGGCGTGTTGCCAGAGCCGCACGCCCATCCTCTACCTGAACAACACGACGGGTTTCATGGTCGGCCGCGCGTTCGAGGAAGCCGGCATGATCAAACACGGCTCGAAGATGATCCAGGCCGTCGCTAACGCGACAGTGCCGCAGATCACGCTGTATTGCGGCGCGTCGTACGGTGCGGGCAACTACGGCATGTGCGGGCGCGGTTTTCAGCCGCGCTTCTGTTTTTCCTGGCCCAACGCGAAGACGGCGGTGATGGGGTCTCAGCAGGCGGCCAAGACGATGGCCATCGTCACCGAGGCCGGCATGCGCCGCAAGGGCCAGGTCGACCAGGCCAAGCTGGACCAGCTGCAGCAGGCCATCGCCCTGCGCTTCGAGAGCCAGATGAGCGTGTTCGTGACGAGCGCGCAGCTCTTGGACGACGGCGTGATCGACCCACGCGACACGCGCGCCGTGCTCGCCGAAGTGCTTGCGGTGTGCCGCGACGGCGACGCCCGCACGCCTCAGGCGATGCAGTTCGCGGTGGCGCGGCCCTGAGGGCGCGCGCGCACGCCGGCTGGCGCCGTCAGGATTTGCGGCCGACCATTCCGATCAGTGCCGAGCGGCCGAGGTGCTGTGTGCCTTCCGCCAGCTCGGCCTCATAGGAATGCAGTTCGACGATCTCGAGCGCCGCCGACAGCTCGCGCAACATCGGCTCGGTGTAGAGGTGCGAAAGAATCGGCGGCCCGCCGGTTTTGTACTCCAGTTGTTTGGGCGTATAGCCCTGCACGACGAGCAAGCCGCCGCGCTTGAGCGCGCGCGCCATGTTCGCGAACAGGCGTTCGCGCATCGGCGGATCGGCGAACTGGACGAAGATCGCGAGCACCGCGTCGTACGTGTCTGCCGGCCACGCCCATGCATCGCAATCGGCGACGCTGCAATTCACCGACACGCCGGCGTTCGCGGCGAGCTTGCGCGCCTTGGCGACGCCGTTCGCCGCGATGTCGAAGGCGTCCACACGATGGCCTTGCTGCGCCAGCCAGACGCTGTTGCGCCCTTCGCCGTCGGCCACGCAGAGCACGCGACCGCCGGGCGCGAGCAGCGAAGCCTTGGAGCTCAGGTATTCGTTGGGCTGCGCGCCGAAGATCAGCGCGTCGGTTTCGAAGCGCTTGTTCCAGGTCGCTGCGGCGTCGTGGAATGCCTGCTTTGCCTTGTCGGTGTTGATTGCCACGCTGAACCCTCGTGCCGAAGTGTTGCAAGTCTCGCATGCGTGCTGTGCTGAACTTGCGGCGCAAGCCAACGCATCGGCCCGAGCCCGCGGCAGAGAAAGTGAAACAGCAGCGCGATGCGATGCGGTCATTGCGTTGGCGTCGGGCTTTTCCCTGACTCATGCACACCAAGGGACGGCCGCAATCGAATCCCATGCGAAGGATCGCGAGCACCCGCGCTGCTTCGACGCTCAGGGCGGCGCGGCACTCGCGCGGCCCTGAGGCTGCTCTATCGATTCACCCCCCGCACCACCCACGTCAGCGAAGCGGATTCGCGAATCCGCTTCGCTCGCGTCATTCGCGCGGTCGCAGCGGCCGGAAGAACTCGACGATCTCGTTTGAGAGCGCTTGCGGTTGCTCCATCGCCGCGAAATGCCCGCCCTTTGGCATCACGCTCCAGCGCCGGATGTCGGTGTAAATCTTCGCGGCCACCGAGCGCGGCGGGCGCAGGATCTCGCGCGGGAACTCGGCGTAACCCATGGGCACGTTGACGCTGCCGTCGGGAATCGGCCAGGGCCCGTGCATGCGTGCGTAGTACGGCCAGAACGATGAGCCGATCGCACCGGTGAACCAATAGAGGCCGATGTTGGCGAGCAGGTGGTCGCGCGGGAACACGCTTTCCACGTCGCCGTTGCAATCGCTCCAGGCGCGGAATTTTTCGATGATCCACGCCGCCAGGCCTGCCGGCGAATCGGTGAGGCCGAACGCGAGCGTCTGCGGCCGCGTTCCCTGAATCCACTGATAGCCCATCTCCTCCTTGATCCAGACCTCGAGCTCGCGCAGGAAGTGCTGCTCTTCAGGCGTCGGGTGGCTCAGCAT